>NZ_JBQHUC010000023.1:0-47139 GCF_052065395.1 Bariatricus sp. HCP28S3_F11
CAAAGGTGGGATTTGTTAGAAATAGCATTTACGAAAAAGGATTAAAGAAAATGGCTAAAGCATGACGTAATGCTGTAGAAAGAAGAATGTCGGAAAGCCGTGTGAGGGAGACCCTCATGCACGGTTTGATGAGGGGCGGATGAAAGGTTCATCCGCCTACTCTACCATACATATGAGAAAATCAACCGTTATATTCAGAATGGAGAAAATTCTTGACAGCAGAGTGAGAATTTGTTAGGTTTAAAGAAAAAGAAATGGATGAGGTCAGCTTAAGACGCCGTTTGAATCGGGGCCGAAGCAGCAAAGATTACAGCCAGATGCATCCAGTGTAATCGGGAAACTAGCAGGCAAAAGGAAGGCCGACTGACAATTCTTTGGAGAGAATACGAACGCAGGATTTCTGAAATTCTGGACGGGTATCACCTACGAGGACATAACCAACTGGTAAAAGGACAGAGAAGATCAAGATGCACGATGGGAGTGCGTCTTGTTTTCTTTTTTTGCCGGGTAGAGAATAGAATAATGAGACAACGATCCGGAATATGGATGCCGGTCAGGAGGTAAGGTTATGAGAATGATGCTTGTGGGAAGCGGAGCTGTAGGTGAGTGCATCGTGAAGATGCTGAAAGAACGTGATGAGGCGGGGGAATGGTTTGAATTCTGTCTGCTTTGTGACATCAGTTTGGAAAGAGCGGAGGAAGTGCAAAGGAATCTGAATGATGCAAGATTTTATGCAGAATACTTGGATGCGACTAAAAAAGAAGAAATAAAAAAGTTGATAAAAGAATATAATATTGATTTTGTAATGGATGCATCCAGCCCATTTTGCGCAAATTACATTTTTGATGCAGCTTTTGAGTCGGGCGTGGACTATTCCAATATGGGAACTTGGTCTGTTCCTAAGGAGAATCCTGCCTATGGACTTGGGATTGAGAACAGCTATGATGAAGTGATGACGGCCTATAATTTTGACCGAGATGATGCTTGGCGGAATCAGGGAAATACGGCGCTGATCTGTCTGGGAATCGATCCGGGTGTGGTAAATGTGTTTGCAAAATATCTCTGTAAATACGAATTTGATGAAGTGGAAGAACTTCACGTGCGGGACGGCGGCAATCTGGAAGTGGCCGGCGAGGAAGATGATATTGTATTTGGATTTAATGTCTGGACGGTGCTGGATGAGGTTATGAATCCGAATGTAGAATACGATAAGGACCGTGGAGGATTCCTGGTGGAGAAGCCGTTCGCCGGGCAGGAAGTCTTCTGCATGCCGGAGGTCGGAGATAATACCTTCGTCAAGGTAGAGCATGAAGAAACGGTAACCATGCCAAGATATCTCTCTCAATATGGACTGAAGCGCTGTACGTTTAAGATTTCTCTTGATGAGAAGCTGATTCAGGCACTGAAGGTTCTGGACCATCTGCATTTGAATACGACGAAAAAGGTTAAGGTCGGGGATGTGGAAGTGGTACCGCGTGATGTGATCGCTGCATGTGCACCGGCACCGAAGAATATCAAGGACGAGATGTCCGGAGAGATGGTGGTGGGTGTTCTTGCTATCGGGAAAAAAGATGGAAAAACAAAGAAGATAATGATGTATCAGTCGTATTCCAATGAAGAAGCGATGAAACGGTTCTCCATGCAGGCGGTCGTGGCACAGACCGGATTCGGTGCAGCGCTTGCGATTGAACTTTATGCGAAAGGGATTTACAGGAAACCGGGTGTCTTTTCGTTGGAAGCATTTGAGCCGGAACCGTATCTGGCGCTGATGAATGAAACGGGATTCACATATGCGTTCCGGGAATATGAATAGAGTGGAGTTTTTATTATGATGACAGAACTGGAGAAATACTATAACAAGTTTAACGAGGAGAAGCGCTTGAACAGCCGCCATGGACAGGTGGAATTTCTGACTTCTATGAAATACATTCACGAATATCTTCCGGAGGATAAATCCGCGAAAATCCTCGACGTTGGTGCAGGAACCGGACGTTATTCGGTGGCGCTGGCGGAAGAAGGATATGATGTGACGGCGGTGGAACTTGTAAAGTATAATCTTGGAATTCTGAAGAAGAAGAACAGTACTGTCAAAGCATATCAGGGAAATGCCATGAAGCTTTCCAGATTCCCGGATAACGAGTTTGACGTTGTGTTGGTGTTTGGGCCGATGTATCACCTGTATACGATGGAGGACAAGGTGAAGGCGCTGAAGGAGGCGAAGCGCGTTGTTAAAGAGGACGGCGTGATTCTTGTGGCGTATGTTATGAATGAATACAGTGTGCTGACGTATGGATTTAAGGAAAATCATATTCTGGAGTCTCTGGAGAAGGGGAAGCTTACAGAGGATTTCCACGTGATCGCAAAGCCGGAAGATCTGTACGATTATGTCCGGATAGAAGATATCGATGCATATAACCAGGCGGCAGGACTGGAACGGATCAAATTGATCTCTGCGGACGGAGCGGCCGATTATATGCGTCCGATTTTGAATGCAATGGATGAAAAGACATTTGAAAGTTTCATAAAGTACCATTTAATGACATGCGAACGGAAAGAACTGTTGGGGGCAACAGCACATACAGTGGATATTTTAAGGAAACAGAAGAAGTCTGCGGACATCCATGACAGTGTACGACGTGATTATGGAAAGATTGCAAGGGAAGAATTTGAGGGATCTGTTCTGAGTGGAAATAATGGTTCCAAGGAAATATCGTCCAGTGTGGGGTATACGCAGGAAGAACTGGCATTAGCTCCAGAAGGGGCAAATATGGGACTGGGATGTGGAAATCCGCATCGGAAGGCAGAGATTTCTCAGGGAGAAGTGGTGCTTGATTTGGGAAGCGGAACCGGACTTGACTGTTTTATCGCAGGGAAAAAGGTCGGCAGAAGAGGAAGAGTGATTGGCGTCGATATGACACCGGAGATGATCTCTAAGGCGCGCAAAATTGCTAAGGAAAACAAAATACGTAATGTAGAATTCCGACTGGGAGAGATTGAGAATCTTCCTGTCGCTGACTGTACGGCGGATGTATGCATTTCCAATTGTGTGATCAATATGTCCGATAATAAACCAAGAGTGTACCGGGAGATTTACCGGGTGCTGAAGCCCGGAGGAAGGATTTCCCTGTGTGATATTGTGATCATGAAAGAGCTGACCGAAGAAATGAAGAGGGACGAAGCCATGCATTCCTGCTGAGTGTCCGGAGCGTCTTCGGTAGAAGAATTGGAAAAAATTATTAAAATGGCAGGATTTGAGGAAGTGGAAGTGATTGCGAAGCCTGTCTCCAAGGAATATGAAGAACGATGGGGACGATCCCTGGCGATTGGTGAATATATCATGTCTTCAGCCATCACGGCAAGAAAACCATTATAAAAAATATTTTATAAAACCTACAAAAATCGATAAAAATATTCGGTAATTTTATGTATTATGCTTCTTGAATTCAACGTCTTAAAGTGGTAAAACAATGAGGTGAGAATTGAGGAAAGAGACGAAAGAAAAGAGACGAAAGAAAAGAGGAGTGATTTTATGAATGGTATTTTAATGATGGTGATCGCCATTGTGGTGTTGAGTGCAGGATACCTTTTCTATGGACGATACCTTGAGAAGAAATGGGGAATTGACCCGAATGCCAAGACACCGGCGTATGAGCTGGAGGATGGCGTAGACTATGTGCCGGCTGATACAAATATTGTATTTGGTCATCAGTTTGCATCGATCGCAGGAGCGGGACCGATCAACGGCCCGATTCAGGCAGCAATTTTTGGATGGCTTCCGGCATTCTTGTGGATTCTGATTGGCGGTGTTTTTGTAGGAGCGGTACAGGACTTCGCAGCAATGTATGCTTCAGTAAAAAATAAAGGCCGTACAATCGGATATATTATTGAAGAATATATTGGAAAGTTGGGAAAGAAATTATTTTCAATCTTTTGCTGGCTGTTTTGTATTTTGGTTATTGCAGCATTTGCTGATGTGGTTGCAGGTACATTCAACGGCTTTTCGGCAGATGCATCCGGCGCTGTGACGAAAGTGGCGGCAAACGGGTCTGTTGCGACTACTTCTGTACTGTTTATTTTTGAGGCGGTTGCACTTGGAATGATTCTGAAATACGCAAAGTTGAATAAATGGGTGAATACAGCAATTGCGATTGTCATGCTGGTAGCGGCAGTTGCAATCGGACTTGCCTGCCCGGTTTATATGAGCCTTGGAACCTGGCACATTATTATTTTTATATATATTATGATTGCCTGTGTAACTCCGGTGTGGGCACTTTTACAACCACGTGATTATTTGAACAGCTATCTGCTGATTTTCATGATCGGAGCCGCAGTGATTGGCGTTTTTGTGGCAAATCCATCATGCAACCTTCAGGCGGTGACAAGCTTTAATGTAGATGGAAAGAGCATGTTCCCGATCCTGTTTGTGACGATTGCGTGTGGTGCGGTATCCGGATTCCATTCACTGGTTTCATCAGGAACTGCTTCAAAGCAGATTAAGAATGAAAAGAATATGCTTCCGGTTTCCTACGGAGCAATGCTTTTGGAGAGTATGCTTGCGGTATTGGCACTGATTGCGGTTGCTTCCTTCGCTGAGGGAGAGGCTGCCAGTCAGGGACTTCTGACCCAGCCTCAGATTTTTGCAGGAGCGATTGCAAATTTCCTGTCAGTGATCGGGCTTCCGCATGATCTGATCTTTACATTGATCAATCTTTCCGTATCTGCATTCGCACTGACATCTTTGGATTCTGTTGCACGTGTGGCACGTATTTCTTTCCAGGAGTTTTTCCTTGAAGACGGAGATACTTCGGATACAATGCCTGCATGGAAAAAAATTCTGACGAATAACTATGTTTCTACAATTGTGACTCTGATTGTCGCATATATGCTTGCGAAAGTTGGATATGCTGAGATCTGGCCATTATTTGGCTCAGGAAATCAGCTTCTTGCAGTACTTGCTCTGCTGGCTTGCGCTGCATTCCTGAAGAAGACACATCGTCAGGGTGTTATGCTTTGGATTCCGATGGTATTTATGATGGCGGTAACTTTCACTGCGCTTGCGACAACAAGTATCAATCTGTCAAAACAATTGATGACAACAGGACTTAGTCTTGGAAATACACTTCAGCTTATCTTTGCTGTACTGCTTCTGATTCTCGGTATTATTGTAGCGGTACAGGGAATCAAGAAACTGACAGAGAAAGAAGATACAGTTCCTGCATCAGCAAAATAAATAATATAGAAGAAAGTATACATGGAAACAGCCCGGCGTTTTGATTTGAACGCCGGGCTGTTTCTTATGGGTTCTATGAAATTATTCCAGCACGGCTCCTTCCGGAATCGTGGCTGTTTCGGTATGTGCGAAACGCTTCTTGAATACGGTTGATCCAACCACGCCTGCTGTAATTCCTCCAAGGATTGCAAGTCCGATGGCAGCAATTACTTTAAGCGGCGGATTAAAAGCAAACGGTGCCAGAAGTCCCGGAATCGGGGAAGCAGTACCGGGAGCGTTGTTAATTATACCAAATACTGCAGCTGATAATCCAGCCAGTGCTCCTCCGCAGAAGTTTGAACAATAAATAGGTATCGGATTCTGTGTTATAATATCTGCCTGAGTCAGTGGCTCCAGCATGACGGCGATAATGTTGCTTCTGTCACCCAGTTTTAAGCGATGGAAAATAATTCCGTTTGTAAAAGATCCGCCCACACATGCGATGGCTGCGATTCCCATTGCAAGTCCGTCGAGTCCGAGCATGGCGGTAAGCGCCATGGAACTAAGAGGAGAGGTACAGATCATTTTCATGATGCCTCCGAGCAGAAGTCCCATGACGATCGGAGACTGATCTGCAGCAGCGGAGATTGTCTGGCCGATTTTCAATAAAGTAGAGTTTACTACAGGATCTACGAGGATTGCGATCGCTCTGGCAGCAGGAGCGATGATCAGTGCACCTGCTATGATATTCAGCCCTTCAGGAAGTTTCTTTTCGAGTATCGGAGAAATCAGTCCTACGATGTAACCGGCGATAAATCCAGGAAGAATTCCGTAACCGCCTACAGCAACACCGGCTACGACAGCAAATACCGGATTCGCACCCATGCTGATTGGTACTGTGATCGCTGCAGCAACACCGCCAAGACTTCCGGATGTTGCGCCGAGTTCCTGAAAGAAAGCAAGTCCAAGCAAGTCGCCTGTGATATAACGATGAACAGCCTCTATCAGAAATGTAGCGATGGCAGCATTTGCCATACCCGACATGGCAGCCTGGCCTTTCGGCATTTTCAGACTGAAGAGAGAGAAACCAGCGAGGGTCAGAAGTAACAAACCAATTCCAGAAATAATTGTAACCATAATTGCCTCCTAATTAAATATTTGTTTTCGTGATAACATTGAATATGCGGATATCATAGGAAGCAAGTTTCAAAAAGATTCAAATGGTATCAAAATGGAAAGAAAGTTCTAAAAAAGTCACAAAAAAAGAGCCTGGCAATTGTATATTTTGTCAATAAACGGCTCCTTTTATAGATGAAATTAATATATGTATATTAGTGATCTTCGCAGGCAAGAACCAGTGAATTCAGAAAGTTTTTAATTTTTACATTTCCATGTTTGTCACTTTTTCCACGGATATAGTCCATTTCCCGACGTACTTGCTCGAAATTGTAGAGTGTATTGGCATACGTCGTGAAAATATCATTTGAGTAGTCTTCCAGCCCGAGATTCGCAAGATTTACCATGCCGGTAAAGGCAGTGCGTCGAATGCGCTGCTCCATAGATTTCGGCGAATCCGTGAAGTTGCTGCAGAGATCACTTAAAGTGGTGTCGTCCATATTTTCATCATTTTCCATCAGATAATCGACCAGAGTAATGATGTCACGGCTTCCTTTTTCGCCGATGATTCCAAGTTGACGGAGGATGCTCCTGAGTCGTAAAATCTGTTGCTTTTCTGCCGTTTCTTCCACCGCAGGAGAGGGTGTACGCATCTGCTGGTCAAGAAAGATGTTTTGTACTTGAGTCAGAGTCCGTCTTGCACCCAGGGAATCGATCACCTTTCGGATCACAGACTCTACTTCGATACTGTTGACCGGTTTCTGGATATAGAATTCAATCCCGCTTTCGTAAGCACTTGCGATCATATCCTTGGATGTAACCTGAGAAAGCATGATATAGGCACAATCCGGAAGAATATTGCGGGCTTTTTTGACGAAAGAGATACCATCTATTTCCGGCATCAGAAGGTCGACTATGATAATGTCGGGCTGGGCCGTAAGCAGATCATCCAGTCCGTCGGTTCCACTCTGGGCGGTTCCGCATACTTCGCCGAGCTGCCTGCTTTTGATAATCAATTTCAGAATATTCAGAACATTGCGGTCATCATCGATTAAATAGAATTTCATTTTATATTACCTCCAGTCACTTTTGGGTATGCGGATGTGAAATGTAGTGCAGCCCGGAACGGAAGAAACCTGGATTTCCCCGTTCCACTGGTTTTTAATCAGATCCTGTACCAGATTAAGGCCAAGTCCCCGACTGATTTCGCCCGTTGTAAAATTAATCTTGGTTGAAAAACCGGGAGAAAAGATCTGCTCCAGATCCTCAGGCAGAATTCCCGGACCGTCATCGGTAACGTCAAAAAGGTAAGAGTCAGCATCTGTGGATTGGATCACGTGAATCTGCGGATTGTCTTTCTCAGAAGCTTCAATCGCATTCGTAAGAAGATTACGGAATACACTCATCAGGAAATAATGATTTTCCGTGTAGAGATTTTCCTGAATCTGGAATGAGATGTCTGCTTTTTTATCCGAAGATTCTGTGGTGAGGCTTTGCTTTAGGACGGTGAGAATATCGGTCAGATACATTCCTTCATCTTTCAGATTCAGGTCCAGAGCTTCCGATAAACCTCGGAGAATCAGCAGATATTCTTTTTTTATCTCGTGGATATCTTTCGCAACACCAAGTGCCTTGCGGGAAAGTGTCTCATCGGTTCCGTTTTCTTCTAGCTCGCGGTATAGCTGGTAGGAGGTATTCATGGTTTCTTCAATCAGACCTGTATTCTTCTTCATCCACACAACTTCTCCGTTTAATTTCGAGATCAGCAGAAGAAGACGCTGATAGCGCAGAGCATGTTCCCGGCGAAGAAGGCTGAACTTATAATGATGAAGGCAGAACAGTATTCCATAAATAATGAGGGAACGTGAAAAAGCAACCAGCAAAATCCCAAACTGTGATTTTATGTTAAATGCGCCTGCCCCCAGTCTTACCAGCAACTCCGTCAGATTGGAAATATAGTCAAAGATAAAGAGTACTGCTGCACAATCTGGGGAAAGTGTTTCTTTCTTGTGGCTGTAAATATAGAACAGAGTTCCGTAAACCAGATAAAATATCATTTCCGGGAAAAAACTGTAGAATTGAATCTGATCATATCGCAGCCATTCTGAGAGAACACGTGAAGTCAGCACACCGACAGCGGAGATAAATGTTACCGGAAGAACCGGATATTTCCCAAACATAACAAAGGTAATAGGAAAGATCAGAGTGCCGATCGAAATTCTGAAGTTGTCAATAAAAAGATTCATATTGATCTGTGCACCGATGATAATGAAAATGCCGATCAGAAGAATCTGCTGGAAATGTTTTGCATATTTTTCTGCCATAGCTGCCTCCTTATGAATGAGACTGTTTTAAATTCCGGTTATCAGTTCGACCAGAAATACACTGATGCAGGAGATCAACGATACACTGATCAGACTTCGTTTCTGCCATGCGAGGATAAGCGCGACTGCAAATCCCACGGCAGCTGACCATATATTCGCCGTTGCACTCAGAATGGCGGGGAAAGTCATAACTGCCAGCGTGACATACGGCACATAATACAGAAATGAGCGTATAAACGGATTCTTGATCTCTTTTCGGATCAAAGTCAGCGGTACCAGCCGGATCAGATAGGTGACTACTGCCATAACAAGTATGTAAATGTAAATATTATGCTTCATTTTCAGAACCCTCCTTTGCGGATGCAGGACTGTTTTCAGCGGTGTCGGGATTTTCTTCCTTTACAGGGAAGAAAAACGCAGCAGCGCCTGCGATAACCAAAGTCAAAATAATGATCCGAAAGCCGGATGAGATCTGGTTCAAATAAGGCGCTTTCGTAAATATAAGGCTCAGGATCATGGAAACAAGAACCAGAGCGCGAATCACCCGGCTCTCTTTGGCAGGAGGAATGATGACTGCGATGAACATTCCGTAAAGCGCAACACTGAGTGCACTGACAACTCGTGTCGGGAGGACATTTCCCATAACAATCCCGAGAAACGTGCCAAGAACCCATCCGGGAGCAGCAACACTGATCACACCGTAGGAATAATAGGGGCTTAATTTGCCTTTACAGCCTATGGACACGCCGAAAATCTCATCTGTAACACCGTAAGCAATGAAGAAACGGTGAAAGAACGGCAGATGATTATCCAGCTTCTGAGACAAAGCGCAGGACATCAGGCAGTATCTCAGATTGATGATGAACTGGGTGACTGCCATTTCCATGTAGGACGCGGATGCGCTGATCAGGGACAATCCTGCAAATTGTCCGGCACTGGTCAGATTGGTCGCGGAAATGAGCACAGCCTCCCAGGCTGAGATTCCGGCATTTCTCCCCATTATGCCGAACGTAAAAGAGACTGCCATGTATCCGAGAAAGATTGGAATTCCATCCCGGACTCCGGCAGTAAAATTCGCTTTTTTATTCATTTGTAAAACCTCTCTTCAGTTTAAATTGGCATATATTGGAATTACGTATACTTTATCATTCTAACACCTGAACAGCGGTTTGTAAATTCTAGATTATAGCTTCTTGAGCACGGTCCGGCGCATGGTCAGATAGCAGGCAAGTCCGCCGATGACATTTGAAATCGGTTCTGCGAGAAAGACTCCGTTCACACCCAGTCCTCCGATATGAGGCAGGAGTAAGGTAAGGGGCGTTACGATGATTGCCTTCCTGAGAATCGAGAAAAATACGGCATATTTTGCTCTGCCCAACGCTTTGAACACGCTCTGTCCGGTAAACTGAAAGGCCATCATACAAAATCCGAAGAAATAAATATGCATGGCGGGGATTGCTTTTAGCATCAGCGAAGGATCCCGGTTGAAAATTCCGATAAATAACTCCGGAAACAGGGAAATGAGTCCCCAGATGCAGACGGTGTAGCCAATGCCGAGCTGGCTCATGAAGCGGATCGCTTTTTTCATCAGTGGGATCTGATCGGCCCCGTAATTGTAGCTGATGATCGGAGATGCTCCGTCAGCAATGGCCAGAACCGGGGCGGAGGCAATCTCACGGACGGAATTCAGTACAGTCATGACCGTGATGTAGAGGTCGCCTCCGTATATCTGCAGCATGGAATTGCAGGCGATCTGCACAAGCCCGTTGGTGAAAGACATTACGAATGAAGAAATTCCCAGTTTCGTGATTTCGGCAATACATGCAAAATCAGGGCGGAACCCTTTGAAATCCAGAGTGAGCTCAGCATGCTTTCCGGTGAGGAAGAAAAGTACCCACAAGGCAGAAAAAAACTGGGAAAGGACGGTAGCGATCGCAGCACCTTTTACGCCCATATGGAAACCAAAAATAAATACAGGATCCAGAATCAGATTACATAGAGCGCCGAGCAGGACGGTCTTCATCCCTGTCCGTGCAAAGCCCTGGCAATTAATGTATGGGTTAAGTCCGAGGGAGATCATGACAAAGACCGTACCCAGAAGGTAGATGATCATATAGCCGGAGGCATAAGGATAAAGCCGGTCACTTGCGCCGAAAAGGTAAAGTAGCGGCTTGTGAAAGAGTATGCCAAGCAGTGTGATCAGAATTCCAGTGATTATTAGGCAGAAACAGGCATTGTTCATGATGCCCCGGGCCGTTTTCGTGTCCCCTTTGCCCCGGGCGATGGAGCAAAGGGGAGAGCCGCCGGTGCCGAACAGGTTCGCGAAGGCAGTCACCATTGTAATGACCGGGAAACACAGTCCCAGTCCGGCGAGCGCAGTACTCCCTTCACCCGGAATCCTTCCGATATAGATACGGTCTATGATATTGTAGAGCAGATTGATGAGCTGGGCAACAAGCATCGGAGCCGCGACAGAGAGGACACTGCGGCGGACATGATTGCTGCCGAAATCGACTTGTTCAGATACCATGAGTTTTTCCTTTCTATATTTCGCTATAGTTTTTAATTATAGTACAATTTCAGGATGTGAGTATACGCATGTATTGTAACGCCTTGAGAGATAGGCTTCAAGTAAAAAATGTGGTTAAATCTGTGAAGATAAAAAATATTCTGGAATGCAGTGAAAAATTACAGCGCGTTTTCATATTTTTTCGAAATTCAGAAATTGTGCAAAATAATTATGGAATACGAAACAACAGCGTGTTAAAATATTGTCAAAAAGTCATTTGGGAGAGAAAAGAATGCGAAGGTATTCTTGAACGGGGGAGATATGGATCAAGATAATAAAAAAAATGCAGACATGTTATTGACAAAAGAAACAGCTGGTAAGCTCCTGCATATATTTCTGAATATGGGAGAAAAACTCATGGGATGCGGCGCGGAAGTGAAGCGTGTGGAAGATACACTGATCCGTCTGGGAAATGCGTATGGTGCAGTGAAAATGAATGTATTCGTAATCACTTCCAGCATTGTAGTTACGATGGAACTGCCCGGAGGAGAGAGAATTACACAGACAAGAAGAATCCTGGGCGCGGGAGGAACGGATTTTACAAGGATGGAGTGTCTGAATGAATTGAGCAGACGGTGCTGTGAACACCCTATGGATCCGGAAACGTTTCAGTATGAGATGGAGCATTTGAAAAAGGCACCCGGTGGTCTTTTGTTGTATGCAGGAAGTGCACTGGCTGCAGGAAGCCATGCGGTTTTTTTTGGCGGAACACTGATTGATGCGATGTTTGCCGCAGTATTCGGAATCCTGATATGTTACCTGCAGAAGGTTCTTCCGAAAATATGTCCGAACAATATGATTTTTAATCTGACGGCGGCCTTTCTCGCCGGATCGGGAATCTGTGCTGTGGGAAGAGCACTTCCGTTTCTGCATACTGACAAAATCATGATTGGTGATATTATGCTTCTTATTCCGGGGATTGCGATGACGAACTCGATTCGTGATATTCTGGTAGGGGATACGATATCGGGCCTTATGAGATTGATAGAAAGTATTCTGTGGGCCGGAAGTCTGGCGTGCGGATTCATGACGGCGATTTTGCTGATTGGGGGTTAAAAAATGAAAGAAATCATAGTACAGCTTTTTATGGCTTTTTCTTGCTCTTTGGGTTTTGCTATTGTGTTTGGCGTCAGGGTTGGACTTATGATACCGGCTTCTCTGGGGGCGACGCTGAGCTGGGCGGTTTATCTGATTGGTATTCACTATGAAAAAGGAATTTTTATTTCCTGCCTTGCCGGAGCTGCAATGGCAGCACTCTATGCTGAGATTCAGGCGCGTGTCTGGAAGGCTCCTGCAACTTTATTTCTGGTGCCGGCTCTGATACCTCTGATTCCGGGAAGCACGCTGTATTATACGATGAGCGGCGTGGTAGGAAGAAACTGGGAGATGGCAAGTGATTACGGGAGCAGGACATTGCAGTATGCGTTGGCAATTGCGGCGGGCATCAGTCTTGTATGGGCGGTAACCTCTATGATTTTTTATATAGTAAAAAAAGGAAATGAATAAAAATAAAAAAAGGCTTATCGGGCCTTTTTTTATTTGACATGCATAAGTGCCCGGTATTATAATATACTTAGCAATACAAAGTATATGAGGTGATGATTCTGAACGATAAATATGAGACGCAGATGAAGAAGGGAGTTCTTGATATGCTGGTGCTCAGACTGCTCAAAGAGGAGGAAAAGTATGGATATCAGATTATCAGTGAGATGAAGGAAAAAAGCAATGGAAGATTCGCACTGAAAGAAGGGACTTTGTATCCGGTGCTTTATCGCCTGGAGAATGACCGTTTGGTAGAGAGCCGGTGGAGTGAACCGACAGGGAAGCAGGCATCCAGAAAATATTACGCACTGACACCGCAGGGAGAGACCGAGCTTTGCGAGATCGAGAAGGTATGGAGCGAGATTACGGACAGTGTAAGAATGATCATGGAGGAGTCGTAATATGAATGAGAGATTCGATGAGAAGCAGTATGTTCAGCAGGTTGTAAAGATGCTTAAGTGTTCCAAAGAGCAGAAGGAAGAGATACGCAGGCAGCTGGAGGCTGATATCAGGGATGCGAGAGAACGAAATGAAAGTGATGCAGAGATAAAACAATCTCTTGGTTCACCGGTTGCGATGGCAGAGGAATTCAATCGTACTTTCCCGGAAAGCGAAGGAAGAAAATACAGGAAGGCTAAACGGATTCGCATTCTTCTCTTGATTCTGGGAATCGCAGTGATCGTGGCAGTGGTTGTATATCGTATGCTTCCCAAGGGTGTACCGATTGAAGAAAGCAGTATCTTTAAGGAAACAGAAGTGGAGGCTCAGTCTGAGAAACTCATTGCTCTTCTGGATGGAGGGGATTATGAGGCGATGGCAGAGATTGCAACTTCGGAAATGCAGCCTTACCTAACCGAAGAAAAAATGGAAGAAGCAAAGAAAACGATTGGCGACGATTGGGGAACATTCCGGAATTTTGGGAAAACGTATATGACAGAAATAAGGCAGAATGGGCAAAGCTTTGCCATGGTACAGATGAATGCTTCTTATGATAATGTAAGTGTCACCTATACCTTAACGTTTGATGCCGAGATGAAGCTGGCGGGAATCTATATGAAATGATTCGGGGATAACGGTTTCTTAGAATAATATGAATTTTGAAAAGTGAGATGTGACAAGGAGGGGAAGAAAATGGGTTTCTGGATATTTATGCTGGTAATGAATTTGTTGATTCCGATCACTATGATTGGATTCGGAAAAATGTTTATGCGAAACAGTCCGAGAGCAATCAACGGGATCTTCGGTTACCGGACGGCAAATTCCATGAAGAATATGGATACATGGCAGTTCGCGCACAAGTATTTCGGAAAAAGATGGTATAAGCTGGGATGGCTGATTCTGCTACCGTCTATACTGGGGATGATACCGGTGATCGGGAAGGATGACGATATTGTGGGAATTGTGGGATCGGTTATCATAACGATACAGTGTGTGGTGTTGATCCTTCCGATCTTCTCGACGGAAAAAGCTTTAAAAAGAACCTTTGATAAAGACGGAAAACGGATCAACAAGGAAGAATGGGAGGATGAGTAGGATGACTGAGGCTGGAATTGGATTTATCATATGGGCACTGGCGGGAGCCGCATTTATCGGATTGGGGATATATTGTATTTTCAGCAAAAAGTCTGCCGCATTTGGATTCTGGGCAAATGCGAAGATGTTCGAAGTGGAAGATGTGCGGGGCTATAATCGGGCATTGGGAAAATTGTGGTGTGCATACGGAATCGGTTTTATCCTGCTTGGGATTCCTTTGGTTAACTACGAGCAAAATTCTCCGGTAATCCTGCTGTCTGTAATCGGTGTGATGGCTGAGACCATTGCGGTTATGGTAGTTTATATAACGAAGATCGAAAAAAAGTACCGGAAAAAGTAAAAACAGAGAAATCTTAATTATTTTGCAGAAATACTGGAAATATGTCGTATGGTTGGTTATAATTAATCTGATAAATCGTCGTATAAAAATAAGTACAAGTTATAAAAGGAGAATCAGACATGGATATGTTATCTATTGAAAAAGAACTGCAGAGCAATTCTTATCCGGGAAGAGGTATTATCATCGGCAAGTCTGCTGACGGAACCAAAGCGGTAACTGCTTATTTTATCATGGGCAGAAGTGAGAACAGCCGCAACCGTGTATTTGTGGAAGAAGGAGAAGGAATCCGTACACAGGCTTTTGACGAGTCAAAGCTGACAGACCCGAGTCTGATCATTTATGCACCGGTTCGTGTATTGGGGAATAAGACGATCGTAACGAACGGAGATCAGACAGATACGATTTATGAAGGCATGGACAAGCAGATGACATTTGAACAGTCCCTGAGAAGCCGTGAGTTCGAACCGGACGGACCGAACTATACACCTCGTATTTCCGGTATTATGCATATCGAAAGCGGAAGATATAACTATGCAATGTCTATTTTGAAGAGCAACAATGGCAATCCGGAAGCATGCAACCGTTATACATTTGCGTATGAGAATCCGGTGGCCGGAGAAGGACATTTCATCCATACTTACAAATGTGACGGCAATCCGCTGCCGAGCTTTGAAGGAGAACCGAAGCTGATCGCAATTCCGGATGATATGGATGCATTTACGGACACATTATGGAACAGCCTGAATGAAGACAATAAGGTTTCACTGTTTGTCAGATATATTGACATCGCAACCGGTAAATATGAGACCAGAATTGTAAATAAGAACAAATAAGCAAAAGGAGCATATGTCATGAATGAATTAGAATTAAAATACGGATGTAACCCGAACCAGAAACCATCACGTATCTATATGAAGGACGGAAGTGAGCTTCCGATCAAGGTGTTATGCGGACGCCCGGGATACATCAACTTCCTCGATGCATTTAACGGATGGCAGCTTGTCAGCGAGCTGAAGAAAGCGACCGGACTTCCGGCGGCAACTTCATTCAAGCACGTATCTCCGGCAGGAGCGGCAGTCGGACTTCCGCTCGACGAGACACTGGCGAAGATTTACTGGGTGGACGATCTGGGAGAACTCTCTCCGCTTGCAAGTGCTTATGCGCGTGCGAGAGGTGCGGACAGAATGTCTTCTTTCGGTGATTTCATTTCTTTATCTGATGTGTGTGATGTAGATACCGCAAAGCTGATCAAACGCGAGGTTTCCGATGGTGTGATCGCACCGGGATATGAACCGGAAGCACTGGAGATCCTGAAACAGAAGAAGAACGGTAATTATAATGTGATCCAGATCGATCCGGATTATGTGCCTGCTCCGCTGGAACACAAAGATGTCTTCGGCATTACCTTTGAACAGGGAAGAAATGAATTGAAGATCGATGAAGATTTCTTCGCAAATGTAGTGACTGAGAATAAGGAAATTCCGAAAGAAGCGAAGATCGATCTTGCAATCTCCATGATTACGTTGAAATATACACAGTCCAATTCTGTATGCTATGTAAAGGGCGGACAGGCAATCGGTATCGGAGCAGGACAGCAGTCCCGTATCCACTGTACTCGTCTTGCCGGACAGAAGGCAGATAACTGGTGGCTGAGACAGTGCCCGAAGGTTCTGGAGCTTCCGTTCAAAGAAGGAATCAGACGTGCAGACAGAGACAATGCGATCGATGTGTACATTGGAGATGAATACATGGATGTGCTGGCAGACGGCGCATGGGAGAACATCTTCACAGAAAAGCCGGAAGTCTTCACAAGAGAAGAAAAGAGAGCATGGCTTGATAAGATGACCGATGTTTCTCTTGGATCCGATGCGTTCTTCCCATTTGGCGATAACATTGAGAGAGCACATAAGAGCGGCGTGAAATACATTGCACAGCCGGGCGGATCTGTGAGAGATGATAATGTTATTGAGACATGTAATAAATATGGAATGGCGATGGCATTTACCGGAATCCGTTTGTTCCATCATTAAAAATGCAGCTTATGTGTGTATCATAAGAATAAAAAAATCCCGTGGGTTCACGGGATTTTTTTTTGCCCTGAAATTAGCAAATGTTATGAAACTTATAACTCTGAAAAAACGACAAAAACAGACAATTGTAGTAAAATTTTGAACAAAAACAGAAGTTTGAAGATTTATTATCCGTATGTCGGGTCATAGAATAGGAAGGGAGAAAAGGAAAAGCAAAGGAAAAGCAAAGGAGGCATATCTGTGGGTATATTAGAAATTCTTTTGATTTCTATAGGTCTTTCGCTGGATGTGGTGGTTGTGCACGTCTGTGTAGGAGCAGGGTTTTCCAGACCTCACAAACGGGATGCACTGATATCGGGGATTCTGTTCAGCGGTTCTCAGCTTCTGGCGCTTCTTCTGGGAAATGCGGTTGCCTGGGTTCTGAGACCGGGGAAGGCAGGAGAGGAACGACTCTTTGCTGCGGCAAACAGTTGGGAAATAGGTTCCGTTTTCATTTTTATCGGACTTGGAATCTATATGCTTCTGAAGGCAGAGAAGAACGAAACGGTATTTGAGAGGAGAAATGACCAGATCAACTGGAAACGTATGGGGATGCTTGCGGCAGCGACTAGTGTGGATGCATTGTTTGCGGGAATCGGGATTGGATTCTGGAACGTGGATTTTGCGAACCAGATGCTGATTATGGGCCCCATCACAGTGATCCAGTCCATTCTGGGAATCTATATCGGATACCGGCTGGGATGTGAACACAACCGAAGAACCTATGGAATAGGCGGAATTATGCTTTTAATTGCAGGATTTGATATTGCGATCACCTGTATACTCCGATAGGAGAAAGCAAAACATTTTATTTTTCATCTTTTTGTTTCGAGAGGAGAAAGAATATGAGTGAATTGACACACAGAGCTGCAAGGGCTACATTCGGAAAAACAATTGATGTGGTAATCAAACATGTAAACAAAGACAGAGAAAAAGGGTTTCTGGAAATGGTGGACCTGACGGAAAGGTATATGGGGGATCATTTTCCAAAGTCTGCCTATGAGGGAGCGAGAAAATTGATCCAGGACCCCGAATCAAAATGGATGAAATATGTGGAGTGTCTTTTGAAAGAAATTGATCCGAACGTGATCCGGCAGACCGCATTGAATCTTGGGGTTGAAGCGGCACTCAACGGTACAAAGAAAATAAGAAGTATGCGTGAAGTGCATCAGTGTAATATTCCGTGGCTGATCCTGATGGATCCGACAAGTGCCTGCAATCTGCACTGCACCGGCTGCTGGGCGGCCGAATATGGTCACAAGATGAATCTTACATATGAAGAAATGGACCGGGTCATCACACAGGGCAAAGAACTTGGGATTTATTTCTATATGTATACGGGTGGAGAGCCCTTGGTGAGGAAGAAAGATATCATCCGGTTGTGTGAAAAACACTATGATTGCGCATTTCATGCCTTCACGAACGGAACGCTTGTGGATGAGGAATTCTGCGAAGAAATGAGAAGAGTCGGGAACCTCTCGTTATCGATCAGTCTGGAAGGGTTTGAGGAGGTTAATGACCTAAGGCGCGGAGCGGGTGTGTTTGATAAAGTCATGCATACAATGGATCTGCTGAAAAAGCATGGTCAGATTTTCGGCACTTCAATCTGCTATACAAGCAAAAATATTGAGACGGTCACTTCCGATGAGTTCTTGGATATGATTATTAAAAAGGGATGCCGTTTTACATGGTATTTTCACTATATGCCGGTCGGAAATGATGCCGCACCGGAGTTGATGCCGACCAGGGAACAGAGGGAATACATGTATCACAGAGTTCGGGAGATCCGTGGAATGTCCGGTGGAAAACCGATCTTTGCGATGGATTTCCAGAATGACGGAGAGTATGTGGGAGGATGCATTGCAGGAGGAAGAAATTATTGCCATATTAATGCCAACGGAGATGTGGAACCGTGTGTTTTTATCCACTATTCTTCTGCAAATATCCGGGAAATGACGCTTCTGGATGCTCTGAAACAGCCGCTTTTCATGGCGTATCGTGACCGGCAGCCATTCAATACGAACCATCTGCGTCCGTGTCCGATGTTGGAAAATCCGGAGATACTTCAGGAAATGATCCGGGAGAGCGGTGCGAAATCTACGGATCTGATGTCACCGGAAAGTGCAGAGCATCTCTGTGGAAAGTGTGTGGAGTATGCGGCAAGCTGGCAGAAGACGGCAGATGAACTCTGGGAAAAACATCCGCGTCAGACAAAAGGATATACAAATTATAAAAAGAAAACGGCTGTGCATTCCTGAAATGCTGGCGGCATAGTTTGAAAATGAGATGCTTTTGTGCTATGATAGCCATAAATGCAGTCCGGACAAGGGCAGGAGGGAGTCTGTATTTCAGGATAAATCTGTGAGAATCAGGGTGTTTACATGGAGAAGAAAAGAGAACTGACGAAGAGCCTTTTGGCGGAAAGCTTTAAGGAACTTTTGATCAAAGGATCGTTTGACAAAATAACAATTAAGACGATAACGGATCTGGCTGGAGTAATCAGACCTACATTCTATAATTATTTTCAGGATAAATATGAAGTGATGGAGTGGCTCCTGGAGACGGAAGTGTTTCAGAATGCCCGTGAAATGGTTGTATCGGATATGCCGAAGGGAGCCATACATCTGGTTTTTAAAAAGATGGAGAAAGACAGAGTATATTATCAGAAGGCATTTGAAGTGACAGGGCAGAACGGTTTTGAAGAAATACTGACTCGTCAGGTCATGGAACTGCTTGAACTCCTTCTGAATAAACATGGAGTCAAACTGGAGAAGATGCAGGGCCTCAGAAACCGGGAGACCTTCGTTCTCTTTCAAACGATTTCGGTGGTCAATGGTTTGAAATACTGGATTACAAATAAAAATACTACACTTACAGCAGATGAGGCAATGGAATTTTGCAATTTCATGATGTCACACTCGATTCTGGATATTATGGATTAGGAAGAAACTAAATGATCCGGATCAAAAAGCGCAGAAAGGAAACGATGAGGTATCTCCGGGAAAAGGGAGACCTCATTTTTTTCGCCTTTTAAGAGGCCCTTAGCGGTAGTTTAGCCTTTTTGTGTATTTACTGGACTTTACTGGAAGAAAGTGTTAAAATGATAACGTTTTTTGTAAGGGTTACCCGAAAGTAAGGATTATGAAAAAAATCTCTGATTAGCAGAATGGAGGAGAGAGATGTTTTTACTGTATTTTTTATTGTGGATTATCTTTAACGGAAATTTCACATTAGAGATATGTCTGTTTGGTATGGTTATCGCATCGGCAATGTTTGCGTTTACATGTAAATTTATGGATTATAGTATTGAAAAAGAAAAGCGAAATATGTGTCGAATCTTTCGTTTCCTGAAATATATTTGTGTGTTGGTCAAAGAGATCGTGAAAGCCAACCTTGTGGTAATTCACATGATCTTATCGGAAAAGGAGGAAATCGAGCCGGCGCTGGTAAGCTTCCATTCGGATATGAATACACCGGCAGGAAAAGCGTTCCTGGCTAATGCGATTACGCTGACACCGGGGACGATCACGGTGACTTTGGAAGAGTCGGACTATACCGTGCATTGTCTGGATGAAAGTCTGGCAGTGGGGATTGCGGATTCTGTATTTGTGGAGATGCTTAGCGAGCTGGAAGAGGAGGATGCAAAATGGGAAGAGGAATAGCAGGGCTTGATAAGATGTATCATATTGTATTTATTGCGGCGCTTATTTTTCTGGCGGTGATGCTGATGCTTTGCTTGATTCGTGCCATCATAGGCCCGCGGATTGCAGACCGGATCGTCTCGGTCAATATGATGGGAACGATCGTAATGGTGATGATTGCGATTCTCGCACTGATGCAGGAGGAAGGTTATCTGGTTGATATTTGTCTGATCTATGCGATGATCAGTTTCCTTGCAGTGATTGTGCTGACAAAGGTTTATATGGGAGTATATATCCAAAAGAAAGAAGAGGAGGAGAAGAAAAATGGCAGTCATTGAGTGGGTAAGATTTCTGGCAGGCACAGCGCTTCTGGTGAGCGGTCTGATTATTTTTGCGATTGAGATGATCGGTGTGTTCCGGTTTAAATATGTATTGAACCGGATGCATGCAGCGGCAATGGGTGATACACTGGGGATCGGCTTCTCGCTGGCAGGTCTGATTCTTATGAGTGGTTTGAATTTCACATCCTTGAAGCTTCTGTTTGTTATTGTGTTTTTGTGGTTTTCATCTCCGGTATCATCTCATCTGATCGCGAGACTCGAGGTGACGACAGACGAAGAGAAGGAAAAGCATTATAAGATTCTTTCGTTGGAAGAATTGGAGAAAGAAGTGGAGGAATAGGATATGCAGATGTTTATATGGATATTACTTAGTTTCCTTGTAGTGTGCGCAATCTCAGCCAGTCTGTCCAAGAATCTTCTGAATTCTATTTTGATATTTATGTCGTACAGCCTGATCATGTCAATTATATGGATCCTTCTGGAGTCACCGGATCTGGCAATTACGGAAGCAGCAGTTGGGGCAGGGATCACAACGGTACTTTTTCTGGTCACTTTGAAGAAAATCCATGCAATCATGAAAGAGGATGAGGAGGAACAGAAGGATGAGTAGAAAATTAACGGATGAACAGTACCGGAAGACGAAATCCTGGAAATTCAGGCAATGGCTGGATGGGACAAAAGATCCCTATCTTGATGCAGTGGAGATGAAGCCTCAGATAGCTTATCAGGAAGACAAGAAGGCAAAACATTTACGAAGTGAGGAGAAGCGGGAAATTGTAAGGCGTGTTTACGATATAGAGCATAATGCAGAGATGAAGATATTCCGAAAAATTTATCGTATTTTCAGTGTGATCTTCTGTATCGCACTGGTATTTATGCTTCTCGTCGCCGTTTCCAATCTGCCGCCTTTTGGAAATGCCGATAATCCGGCCAATAATGAAGTCGCTGCGCGTTACATTGAGCAGGGACTTGAGGAAACCGGCGCGGTCAATCTTGTGACCGGAATGATTTTGGACTACAGAGCTTTTGACACACTGGGAGAGTCCCATGTACTCTTTATTGCAACTTGCACCGTCCTGATTCTGCTTCGGACAGACCGGAAGGAAAGCCGTGAGTATATGGAGGCAAATGACAGGACCTATGAACCGAAGAATGATGTGATCCTTCAGACGGCAGCCAGGATTCTTGTGCCGCCGATCATGATTTTCGGTGTTTATGTGATTCTGGCAGGCCATCTGGGACCGGGGGGTGGATTTTCCGGCGGCGCCGTGATCGGAGCCGGTCTGATCCTGTATCTGAATGCATTCGGATTTGCCAAAACAGAACGTTTCTTTACAGTAAAAACCTATAAAAAGATGAGTTTTGCAGCACTGGCATGCTATAGTCTGGCAAAGAGTTATTCCTTTTATACCGGTGCGAATCATATCGAGAGCGTGATCCCGCTTGGAACACCCGGAGCGATCCTGAGCAGCGGTCTGATCCTGATCCTCAATATCTGTGTCGGGGTTGTTGTCGCAGGAACGATGTATACGTTTTATGTTATGTTCAGGAAGGGAGGCTATTAGGATGAATCTTGCAAATCTATTGAATAATTACGAAGAGGCGGTCGCAATGATTCTGTTCGGTATCGGGTTCTCGAATCTTCTATTGCAAAAGAATCTGATCAAAAAGATCATTGGACTTAATATTATGGACACGGCAACTTATTTGTTTCTTGCACTAAAGGGATATGTATCCGGAAGGAAGGCACCGATCGTTGTAGACGGGGTGCAGAGTGTGGAAGCTTACATCAATCCGATTCCGAGCGGGCTGGTGCTCACCGGAATTGTCGTTTCGGTTTCTGTGACAGCACTGATGCTTTCACTTACGATCCGGCTATACCGCCGTTATCATACGCTGGATCTGGATGAGATCACAACGCGCTTAAAGAAGGAGGGGCGGTAAATGGAATTTGTACAGAATTTTCCTTTTATGACGATCATCCTTTCGCTGTTTTCCGGACCTCTTTCTTCGGTGCTTGACGGAAAGAAAGCCAAAAGGTTGAATCTTGCCGTGATATCCCTGATTGGAATGATGTCAGCTGCCGTGCTCGGCTATGTGCTGAAGACTGGGGAACCTTATGTGTATTTGATGGGACATTTCCCCGCACCATGGGGGAATGAGATCCGTGTCGGGTATCTGGAAGCGTTTATGGCGCTCTTTTTCTGTGTGATCATGCTGCTTTGTATGATCGGCGGGGCGAAGGAGCGGGAAAACCAGATCGAGGAAACAAAACAGAATCTTTATTATGTCATGGTGAATCTGCTGCTCAGCTCACTGCTGGCACTGGTCTATACCAATGACCTTTTTACGGCATACGTGTTTGTTGAGATCAATACGATCTCTGCCTGCGGGCTGATCATGATACGGCAGAACGGAAGGACGATCGAGGCGGCGACCCGGTATATGATCATGAGCCTTCTCGGATCCGGATTGCTCCTTCTTGGAATCTGCTTTTTATATGATCTGACCGGACAGCTTTTGATGAGCAATATTCAGGAGGCGGTCCGGACGCTGTATGAGACTGGTGCATACCATATTCCGCTCCTGGTTTCTCTGGGACTGATGTCGGTAGGGCTTGCAATTAAAAGCGCACTCTATCCGTTTCATGCCTGGCTGCCGGATGCATATGGGTATTCCACTTTGTCATCTGCCGCAATTTTATCTTCACTGGTGTCAAAGGGATATATTATTTTATTGATTAAAATATTTTATCGTGTTATTGGGTTTGACATTGTGCGTGACAGCAAGGTTATCCATGTTCTCTTTGTTTTTGGAATTGCGGGAATGATCATGGGATCGTTAAGTGCGATCAGAGAGGATAATATACGGAGAATGATCGCATTTTCTTCTGTTGCGCAGATCGGTTATATTTACATGGGATTTGGACTTGGAACGCCGGCAGGTGTGCTGGCGAGTATCTACCATGTGGTTTCCCATGCCGCGACGAAATCACTGCTGTTTACGGCTGCGTCCGGACTTACGGATGCATCGGGCGGGAGTGTGCGGTATGCAGATCTGACCGGTGCAGGGTATCGCAACAAGCTTGCGGGCGTGGCATTTACGGCAGGCTCTCTTTCCATGGTAGGCTTTCCGATGTTTTCGGGCTTTATTTCCAAGCTTCTGTTTGCACAGGCGGCGGTGGGGCATACCTATAAAATGCTTCCTACGCTGATCGCTCTGGCGATCAGTACGATACTGAATGCGGTTTATTTTATGAAAACGGTTATCCGAATTTACACGCCAATGAGGGTGCCGGAGGATTCCGGAAAAGCATGTCGGATCGGAATTCTGGATCAGCCACAGAAGTCGCTGGCACTGGTATGCTTCATCATTTTGAATCTGTTATTGGGACTTTCTTCGGAACCGCTGATCCAGCTGCTTCAAAATGGTCTGGAAATGTTTCATTAGGAGGGGATTGCTATGGATAAATGGATTTTATTTCCGATTCTTCTGCCTGTCATTGCAGGAAGCGGGCTTCTGAGTTCGGCATTTCTGGAATATGTTCGGGCAGCAAAACGGCACGGCAATGGAAAAACTGCGGGATTTGCACCATCCGAAGGGAATCTGAAGCGCATTCATATTTTGACCGGGACCGTGCTGGTTCTGACGGCTGTTTCGGCGGCAGGCCTTGCGTGGACGGGAGATCGCAGCCTGATTGTGTTTCATTTGATGAAGGATATTCCGATCTGTTTTCGCATTGATGATGTGGGCAGACTGTTCGTCACGATCGTCAGTGTGGTGTGGGTAGCAGCCGGAATCTACTCTTTTATTTATATGAAACATGAGGGAGAAGAAAAAAGATATTTTGGATCGTATCTGATAGTATTTGGTATTCTTGTAGCGCTTGATTTCTCGGGAAATCTTGTGACGATGTATTTCTTCTACGAATTGATGACACTGGCATCGGTTCCGCTTGTACTTCACAATGGATCGCGGGAAGCGATCATGGCAGCACTGAAATATTTGTTTTATTCCATGTGCGGTGCATATCTCGGCCTTTTTGGAATATTCTTCCTGTATCGCTATTGTGATACGCTCACATTCACAGCGGGCGGTACGCTGAATAGAATACTGGCTCAGGGAAACCGGGAGATTCTGCTGGCAGCAGTGTTCGTTATGTTGATCGGTTTTGGGGCAAAGGCGGGCATGTTTCCACTTCACGCATGGCTTCCGGCGGCACATCCGGTGGCACCTGCACCGGCTTCGGCTGCATTGTCCGGAATCATCGTGAAATCCGGGGTCCTGGCAATTATTCGCGTGGTCTACTATATTGTGGGCACGGATTTTATCCGGGGAACCTGGGTACAGACGGCCTGGATCGTGCTGACGCTGATCACGATATTTATGGGATCCATGCTGGCGTACGGTGAGCCTGTTTTTAAGAAAAGGCTGGCATATTCGACGGTGAGCCAGATATCCTATGTTCTGTTTGGACTTGCACTTCTAACCCCGACGGCGATGGAAGGTGCGCTTCTGCACACGGTGTTCCACGCATTTGTGAAATGCGCATTGTTTCTTACTGCCGGGATCTTCATTTTCCAGACCGGGAAAACCCGTGTGGAGGAGTATCGGGGAATCGGAAGAAAAATGCCGGTTACTTTATGGTGTTATACCTTTGCCTCGCTGGCACTGATTGGGATTCCTCCGGCAAGTGGCTTTATCAGCAAGTGGTATCTTGCAGAAGGTGCGCTTCAGGCAGAAGTAGGGATTTTTAGATGGATCGGACCGGTCATTCTTCTGTTGAGTGCACTTTTGACGGCAGGTTATCTTCTACCTGTTGCTATGAACGGTTTTTTCCCGGGGAAAGAATTACGGGAAGAAGCTGATAAACAGGAACCACATGCGGCGATGCTGATTCCGCTGATCGTGCTGGCGGCGCTTGCACTGGTACTTGGCATTTGGCCCAATCCGCTGATTGAGTATGTGAGAAGGATCGCAGTAGCTGTGATGTAGAGAGGAGGAGAGGATATGAATAAGATGATTATGATGATCGTTGTACTTTTACCGATGCTCTCGGGGGTACTGATTCCTTTGCTCCCGTTTCGGAATCGAAGACAGATGATGATCTATATTGAAACGGCGGTACTTCTAAACACGATTCTGGTGTTCCTGATGTTGGCAAATCCTCCGCAGAATGCACTGGTTCTGTTTAAGTTCACAGGAAATCTTAGTGTCAGTTTCCGACTGGATGGACTGGGAAGGATATTTGCAGGTCTTATTTCCGCATTATGGCCTTTGTCAGTTTTGTACTCGTTTGAATATATGAAACATGAGAAGCATGAAAAATATTTCTTTATGTTTTACACGATTACTTATGGAGTAACTCTGGGGATAGCTCTCGCGGAGGATATCGTGACGATGTATTTCTTTTTTGAAATGCTAAGTCTGATCACGCTTCCGTTGATCATGTATACCCTTACCCGTGAGGCGATCCACGCAAGCCGGACGTATTTCTACTATATGACCGGTGGTGCGGCTTTTGCCTTTATCGGCATGATTTTTATTCTGAGTTATGGAACGACTTCCAATTTTGTCCCGGGCGGTGTGATCGATCTGGCGAAAGTAGGAGATAAGACGAATCTGTTGCTCATTATATATGTTCTTTGTTTCTGCGGATTCAGTGTCAAAACGGCAATGTGGCCGTTTTCTTCCTGGCTTCCGAAAGCGGGAGTTGCGCCGACACCGGTGACGGCGCTGCTTCATGCGGTGGCGGTGGTAAATACAGGAGCATTTACACTGATGCGCGTGACCTATTATAGTTTCGGAACAGAACTTCTTAGGGGAACCTGGGCGCAGAAGGCGGTTATGACGCTGGTGATCATTACGATCGTTTACGGATGCAGCCGGGCACTGAAGGAAACACATATCAAGCGCCGTCTGGCCTGGTCTACGGTGAGTAATCTGTCCTACATTCTGTTTGGTGTGGTATTGATGAGCCCGCTGGGACTGACCGGTGCACTGAGCCATATGGTATTCCATTCCGTGATGAAGATTTGTTCTTTCTTCTGTGCCGGTGCGGTGATGTACCAGACAGGAAGAACGTATATTTATGAGCTGGATGGATTTGCTCACAAAATGCCGAAGGTTTTTGTTCTGTTCACGATATCCGGCATGGCTCTGATGGGAGTTCCGGGACTTTGTGGATTTGTCAGTAAATGGAATCTGGTGAAGGCTGCAGTCGCATCCAGGATGCCGCTGGCCTATGTGGGTGTCGCGGCATTACTGATATCGGCACTTCTCACAGCAATCTATATGCTCTCAATTTCGGTACGCGCCTTCTTCCCGGGAAAACAGTTCGATTACGGAACGATCCGGGACGTGAAGGATCCAAACTGGATGATGATTCTGCCGTTGACGGTTTTCGCTGTGGCTATGTTCTGCTTCGGATTGCACCCGGCACCTCTGCTGGAACTGTTCCGTCAGGTGGTTTCGGTGTTTTAAGGAGGGAAGATCATGAATAGAAATATATTACTTGCCATTCTGGTGTTTTATCCGTTTCTGGGAGGAATTCTGGTGTATTTGGCGGGAAAATACCGGGAAATATGCAGAGATTATCTGGCAGATTTTATCACTGTCAGCGAATTCCTGGCAGCGGCAGCGCTTATGACTGTGGACGGTGCAGAGCTTCAGGTACCGGGAATCTGTGGATTCGGACTCGGGTTTGCGTTGGACGGTTTCCGGGGAATTTACGGATGCATTGCTTCTTTGATGTGGATGATGGTGACTGTTTTTTCCAGAGAATATTTCCGGAATCATGAAAACAAAAACAGATTCTACCTGTTCTTGCTCTGGACTTTGGGGGCAACGATGGGAATCTTTTATTCGGCTGATCTTTATACTACATTTATATTCTTCGAGATTATGTCCTTTACTTCCTATGTATGGGTCGTTCAGGAAGAGACGGAGGATGCAATCCGGGCGGCACAGACGTATCTGGCTGTTGCGGTGACCGGCGGTATGGTCATGCTGATGGGATTGTTCCTGCTCTACCATGAATTGGGAACTCTGGTGATCGCTGAAATGCTTCCGGCATCCGCAGCGTGTGCGGATAAAAGCCTGCTTTATGTGGCGGGGACCTGTCTTCTGGTTGGATTCGGGGCAAAAGCCGGAGCATTCCCGCTTCATATCTGGCTCCCAAAGGCACACCCTGCAGCACCGGCACCGGCTTCTGCGCTGCTCTCCGGAATTCTTACAAAGACAGGAATATTTGGAATTCTGATCATCAGCTGTCAGCTGTTTTTCGGAGATGGCGTATGGGGAAAGCTGATTCTTGCGATTGGAGTTGTGACGATGTTTATGGGAGCACTCCTTGCGTTATTCTCAGTGGATATCAAGAGGACGCTGGCGTGTTCCTCCATGTCCCAGGTTGGATTTATTCTGGTGGGCATCGGCATGCAGGGACTGTTGGAAACGGAACAGGCGCTTGCCGTGCACGGAACCTTTCTCCATATGGTCAATCATTCTCTGATCAAACTGGTGCTTTTTATGGCAGCAGGCGTAATTTACATGAATACGCATGCACTGAATTTAAACGAAATCCGCGGGTTTGGACGAAACAAGCCGCTTTTCAAGGGAATCTTTCTGACAGGAGCACTTGCTATCGCGGGAATTCCTTTCTTCAGCGGCTATATCAGCAAAACGCTGCTTCATGAGAGTATCGTGGAATTCGGCGGAGGAATGCCGGGGAAAATGATCGAGATCCTGTTCCTGATTTCCGGCGGGCTGACTGTTGCTTATATGACGAAGCTTTATGTGGCAGTTTTTGTAGAAGAAAACACAGATTCTGAAAAACAGAAATCCTTTGATGAGACTGAGAAGTTTATGAATCGGGAATCCGGATTCGCCCTTGCTGCAAGTGCTGTGATTCTTTTGATCTGGGGATTGTTCCCGCATAGTCTGATGGATCGTGCAGCCACCTATGCACAGAGCTTCATGAATCTGCAGGAAACAGGAGAGCGTGTGAGCTATTTCGCACCGGAAAATCTCCTTGGAATGGTGATCTCTGTCGGAATCGGGGCAGCGGTCTATGTTCTGATCGTACGGAAAGTTCTTATGAGAAAGATGGAAAATGGAACGGTACAGTATGTAGATCTGTGGCCAAAATGGCTGGATCTGGAAAATCTAATCTATCGTCCTGTGGTCCTGGGAATTCTTCCGTCGGCAGGAAGAATATTAAGCAGAATTTTGGATACCATATTGGATGGGATTGTTGTGCTTTTGCGGAAAACCATTTACCATGACAGTCCGTTGCCTCATGAACGTGAAGAAGGAAATATACTAACCGAAATACTTGGAAAAATACTGAATGCCGTGCAAACTGTGAAGAATCATACTGTCCGGAGAAAACATCCTGTTTATCGTGACTATATTCACGAGATGGCAGTGAGAAATGAAGAGTTTAAGGAAAATAACCGGGTTATTGAACGAAGCCTGTCATTTGGCCTGATGCTCTTTTGTATCGGGCTGACGCTGACGCTGATTTATCTGATCTGGTGGTAATTTACGGTGTTATGGTGAGAAAAGGTGTTGGTGGTAAATGGATCGTCTTGGACGGTGGGAGGTGTGCCCTGTATATGAGGCACACCTCCCACTGTCTTTTTGTTCTTGCTCATGTGTTGTGATAAATGAAAAAGAAATTCATTTGTGGTATTGATATATATAAGTATTATATAAATCAGGTATTGACTATTCCGGAAAATGAGAGTATTATAAACATATGAACAATTGCTCATATGTTCAAAAATATTTTCAGGAGGATTATACATATGAAGAAAAAATTTAAAATGGTAGATCTGGATTGTGCAAATTGTGCGGCGAAGATGGAAGCTGCAATCAAGAAGCTGGATGGCGTGAATGATGCAACGGTAAGCTTTATGATGCAGAAGCTGACAATTGATGCGGACGATGCCAGATTTGATGAGATTATGCAGGAAGTTGTGAAAGTATGTAAGAAAGTGGAGCCGGACTGTCAGATTCAGCTGTAACGGATGAAGGCAAGAAAGTCAGGCTAAGAGGTGCAGGAGATGACGAAGAAACAGAAAACAGTGCTTTATCGTATTATAGCAGCAGCAATCATTTATATACCGCTTTTTGTACTGGAACATATGGGAAAATTGGAGTTCCAGACACCATGGCCGGTGAAGTTCCTCCTTTTTCTGGTCCCTTATGCGATCATTGGATGGGATATCATTTACAAGGCAATCAGAAATATCTGCCACGGGCAGGTATTTGATGAGAATTTTCTGATGTGTATTGCCACATTTGGTGCGCTGGGAGTCGGAGAGTATTCGGAAGCGGTAGCTGTAATGCTGTTCTATCAGGTGGGAGAGTTGTTCCAGAGTTATGCGGTGGGCAAATCTCGTCAGTCGATCAGTGAGATGATGGATATCTGTCCGGAGTATGCGAATATCGAGCAGGAAGGACAACTGGCACAGGTGGATCCGGATGATGTGGGGATCGGAGATGTGATTGTTATCAAAGCCGGCGAAAGAATTCCGCTTGACGGAATCGTTCTTTCCGGGAATTCTTTTATTGATACATCGGCACTCACCGGAGAATCGGTACCCCGTGAAGTACGGGAAGGAAGCGAGATCATCAGCGGATGTGTGAACGGAAGCGGACTTTTAAAAGTACAGGTCACAAAAGAGTTTGACGATTCTACTGTTTCCAAGATCCTTGAGCTTGTGGAAAATGCGAGCAGCAAGAAGGCGAAAGTAGAGAATTTTATCACCAGATTTGCGAAATATTATACACCTGTGGTAGTATGTGCCGCAGTGCTGCTGGCGATACTTCCTACCCTTCTGTTCGGACAGCCGTTTACAGAATGGCTGAAGCGGGCCTGCATTTTTCTGGTTATTTCCTGCCCGTGTGCACTTGTAATCTCCGTGCCGCTCGGATTCTTCGGCGGGATCGGCGCTGCCTCCAGACAGGGCGTGCTGGTCAAAGGAAGCAATTATCTGGAAATCCTGTCTGAGATGAAGACGATCGTTTTTGATAAAACAGGTACTTTGACGCGGGGAGAATTTGCCGTGAACAAGGTCATTGTAAATGAGGGAAATGAGTCGGAAATCCTGGAGCTTGCGGCACTGGCGGAAGGGTATTCCGATCATCCGATCGCAGGAGCGTTGCGTGCAGCATGTCAAGAGGAGCTTTCCATGGAGCGGGTGAAAGACAGTGAAGAAATCCCGGGTCATGGAATCCGCTCTGTGATCGACGGCGAGATCGTTTATGCCGGAAATGCAAAGCTGATGGAACGGGAAGGAATCTGGTATGAGCCGTGCGATGAGGCGGGAACCGTCGTATATGTGGCAAAACAGAATCTGTTCCTCGGAGCGATCGTGATCGCAGATACGGTGAAACCGGAAGCAAAGCGGGCAATCCGGCAGCTCAAGAACAGCGGTGTAAGGAAGACGGTCATGCTCACCGGAGACCGCAGAGAGGTCGGAGAAGCGGTTGCAGCGGAGTTGGGGATCGATCAGGTCTACACCGAACTGCTCCCGGGTGATAAAGTCGAGAAAGTGGAAGGTCTTCTTGCAGAACTTGGAGAGAAGGAACGTCTGGGATTTGTCGGTGACGGTATTAACGATGCACCGGTGCTGGGAAGAGCGGACATTGGAATTGCGATGGGAAGCATGGGATCGGATGCGGCGATCGAAGCTGCGGACATTGTTCTGATGGATGACGATATCATGAAAATTCCGTCTGTCATCCGGATCGCCGGTCAGACAATGAAGATCGTAAAACAGAACATTGTATTTGCACTGACTGTGAAGGCTCTGGTTCTGTTCCTTGGAGCGCTCGGCATGGCGAATATGTGGGAAGCAGTATTTGCGGATGTCGGAGTTTCAGTAATTGCGATCCTGAATTCGATGAGGACTCTGAAAACAAAATAAAAGATATGGTCAAGGGAAAAATGAATTGCTCATTTTTCCCTTGATTTTCGTCCCGTGGTAAGGTAGAATATACACCATTCGGAAAGGGTGGATGATATGGAGCTTATGATAGATATTTTTATGGATGCAGTGATTGATACGGCGAAACTGATTCCGTTTTTGTTTCTGACTTATCTGGCAATGGAGTACCTGGAAAATAAAGCAGGGGAAAAGACTGTGAATATGTTGCTTGGAGCAGGTAAAAAGGGACCGCTGATCGGGGGAATCCTTGGTGTTGTCCCACAGTGCGGATTTTCGGCTGCTGCGGCAAGCCTTTATTCGGGCGGGGTCATAACGATTGGAACGATGATTGCGGTATTTCTGTCTACTTCGGACGAAATGCTGCCGATTCTCATTTCAGAGCGTACAAAAGCAAAAGAAATTGTCTGGATTCTTGGTGTGAAGATATTCATCGGTGTAATAGCGGGAATCCTTGTTGATATCGTGGTTAGAATGCGCACTGGCGGGACACAGAAAGGACTGCATATTCATGAAATCTGTGAACGGGATCACTGCCACTGCGAAGAGGGGAGCATCCTGAAATCCGCAGTGACACATTCTCTGCAGACGGTGCTGTTTGTTTTTTTAGTAACGCTGGCATTGAATGCACTGGTAGAAGGGATCGGAATGGAACAGGTCGTCAGAGCGGCAGCCGCACATCCGGTAAGAAGTATCCTTCTGACTGCTTTGATCGGGCTGGTTCCAAACTGTGCATCTTCGGTTATGATTACAACATTTTATCTGGAAGGGGTTCTTTCGGTGGGAAGTATGCTGGCGGGGCTGTTGTCCTGTGCCGGTGTGGGGCTCCTTGTATTGTTTCGTACAAATAAGAACTGGAAAGTGAATCTGATGACCGTAGCATCGCTATATGGAATCAGTGTGTTCTGTGGTCTTGCTGCCCAGTTGATTCTATAAAAAGAATAAAGATTTTTAGGTAAAGGGAACCAGGGATTTACCATGGTAAAAAATGGTTGCTTGTATCAGTTAAAAGCGGTAGAATACATGTAGTATTATACGAAAGAGAGGAAAAATTATGGCTAAGAAAGGATTTGTTGCGGAATTTAAAGAATTTATCAGCCGTGGTAATGTCATGGATATGGCAGTCGGTGTTATCATAGGCGGCGCCTTCCAGAGTATCGTGAGTTCATTAGTAGGAGATGTTGTGATGCCTGTCATTACCGTGATTACAGGAGGCATCAGCTTTTCATCATGGAAGCTTGCTCTGACAGAGGGAGAAGAACCGTCTTATCTTAATTATGGTAATTTTATCACTGCAGTGATCAACTTCTTGCTCATGGCATTCATTATTTTCTGCTTTGTGAAACTCATGAATACATTGAGCGCGAAAATGCTCAGAAAAGAAGCAGAAGAAGCACCGGCACCGACGACGAAGAAGTGCCCGTACTGCTGTTCAGAGATTCCGATCGAAGCAACCAGATGTGCCCATTGTACATCGGAACTTCCGGTAGAAGAAGAGAAGACAGAATAGGCTGAATCAGCATATTATAAAGAAGAGGCAGAGAGGAAATACAGAAAATGGAAAAAATAATTTTAACAGGAGACAGACCGACCGGCCGTCTTCATGTAGGACATTATGTTGGTTCTCTGAGACGAAGAGTGGAACTGCAGAATTCCGGAGAATATGACAAGATTTTTATTATGATTGCAGATGCCCAGGCATTGACAGACAATGCGGATAATCCGGAAAAAGTACGGCAGAATATCATTGAAGTGGCATTGGATTACCTGTCTTGCGGACTGGATCCGGAAAAATCTACATTATTTATCCAGTCCCAGGTTCCGGAATTAACAGAATTATCTTTCTATTATATGAATCTGGTGACGGTGTCCCGTCTGCAGAGAAACCCTACTGTAAAATCCGAGATACAGATGCGGAATTTCGAAGCAAGTATTCCGGTTGGATTTTTCACGTATCCAATCAGTCAGGCTGCGGATATTACAGCATTTAAAGCGACAACCGTTCCGGTCGGAGAGGATCAGCTCCCGATGATCGAACAGTGCCGTGAAATCGTTCATAAGTTTAACACAGTTTACGGGGATACATTGGTAATGCCGAAAGCATTGATCCCAGAGAATGAAAGCTGCTGCAGACTTCCTGGAATTGACGGAAAGGCAAAAATGAGTAAATCCCTCGGCAACTGTATCTATTTATCTGATACGGAGGAAGAGGTTCAGAAGAAAATTATGAGTATGTATACCGATCCGAACCATCTGAAAGTATCTGATCCTGGGCAGGTGGAAGGAAACTGTGTGTTTACTTATCTGGATGCATTCTGTCGGGATGAGCATTTTGCCAAATATCTTCCTGACTATCAGAACCTGGATGAGCTGAAGGCACATTACCAGAGAGGCGGACTTGGGGATGTGAAGGTGAAACGGTTCCTGAATGCAATCATGCAGGAAGAACTTGCGCCGATTCGTGCAAGAAGAAAAGAACTGGAGAAGAGGATACCGGAAATTTACGAGATCCTTCGTAAAGGCAGTATCGAAGCGGAGAAAGTGGCTGCTCAGACACTGAAAGAAGTGAAAGAATCCATGAAGATCAACTATTTTGATGATATGGAACTGATTCGGGAGCAGAGTAAACGTTTCGCTTCCGAAGCTTAAAAAAGTAAGCTTACAAAGTGTAAAATGTTAAACAGATATGAAAATATGTTGCGTAATTATTAAAAGGACGCTATAATAGACTCCATAAGTGACTGATTGTGCAAAAAAAACGGTCAATCAGCCAAAGATAGGCCGAAGGAGATAATTATATGGGTAAATATTTTGGAACAGATGGCTTCCGTGGGGAAGCAAATGTGAATTTGACAGTAGAGCATGCATTCAAAGTTGGACGATATCTGGGATGGTATTACGGGCAGGAGCACAAGGCGAGAATCGTGATCGGCAAGGATACCAGACGGAGCAGCTATATGTTTGAATATGCACTGGCAGCAGGGCTTACTGCTTCCGGAGCAGATGCGTATCTTCTGCATGTAACGACAACCCCCAGCGTTTCTTATGTGACGAGAACCGAAGATTTTGACTGCGGTATTATGATTTCCGCCAGCCATAATCCATTCTATGATAACGGTATCAAAGTAATTAATGGAAAAGGACACAAACTGGAGGCAGAAGTCGAAGATAAGATTGAAGCTTATATCGATGGGGAAACAGGAGAAATTCCGCTTGCACAGAAGGAAGCGATTGGAAGAACGATTGACTATGCGGCGGGAAGAAACCGGTATATCGGACATCTTATCTCGCTGGCCACACGCTCTTTCAAGGATATGCGTATCGGACTTGACTGTTCGAACGGAAGTGCATTTGCCATTGCGAAAAGTGTTTATGATGCACTTGGAGCTAAGACTTATGTGATCAACAACGAGCCGGATGGAACGAACATCAATACAAACTGTGGCTCCACACATATCGGAGTGCTGCAGAAATTTGTGAAAGAGAAGAAACTGGATGTAGGATTTGCATTTGACGGAGATGCAGACCGCTGTATCGCAGTCGATGAGAACGGCAATGTCGTTGATGGAGACCTGATTCTGTATGTCTGTGGAAAATATTTAAAAGAGCGCGGACAGCTTAACGGAGATACGATCGTGACAACGATCATGTCAAATATCGGTCTTTATAAGGCGTGTGACAAAGTTGGAATCCGTTATGAAAAGACAAAGGTTGGCGATAAATACGTTTATGAGAATATGGTCCAGAATAATTTCATGCTGGGCGGCGAACAATCCGGTCATATTATTTTCAGCAAACATGCTACGACCGGTGACGGAATCCTGACTTCTCTTATGATTATGGAAGTGATTATGGAGACGAAACAGTCTCTTGCAAAGCTGACGGAGGATGTGACCATTTACCCGCAGCTCCTCAAGAATGTGAGAGTATCTGACAAGAAGACGGCACGGGAGAATCCGGAAGTGGTAAAAGCAGTTGCTGCGGTTTCAGAGGCACTTGGAGATGACGGACGTATTTTGGTACGCGAAAGCGGAACAGAACCGGTAATCCGTGTTATGGTGGAAGCCACCACGGATGAACTGTGTGAAAAATATGTAAATCAAGTCGTTGATGTGATGGAAAAAGAAGGCCTGATCGTCGGTTAACCCGAACAGATTTAAGGGATTGTGTGAAATGCACAGTCCCTTTTTTGTCATACATACGCCAAAAAGAACCGATGGATCGTTTTTTGGTTCATGGCGGGATCATCTTTATTACTTTACAAAAAATGCCTTCTGTGCTAACATGAATATAACAAAAAACAGCAAAAGAAAAAGTAAAGAGGGAATTTTTATGCTGATAGAGATTGATTTTAACAGTGATGAAGCGATTTATTTGCAATTGAGAAATCAGATTATTATGGGGATTGCAACGTCCACGATCCACGAAGGTGATCCGCTTCCTTCGGTTCGTACACTCGCCGAGAATATCGGGATCAACATGCATACGGTAAACAAAGCATATAATGTACTAAGACAAGAAGGATTTATTCAGCTGGACAGGAGAAAGGGTGCCGTGATCTGTATTGATGTCAATAAGATTCAGGCGCTTCAGGATATGAAGGAGCAGCTCCGGATTCTTCTGGCAAAGGGGAGCTGCAAAGGAATCACCCGGGAAGAAGTACATGAATTGGTAGATGAGATTTATGAAGAATATAAATGATGCCTGTAAAGGCTGTCATGCGGCAGTACTGCATGAGTGGTGAGACCGGATTAATAAGAGATAAGGAGAGACTTACGAGGTTATGACAGAGAATCAGTATACAAAGCAGGCGCAGGAAGCGCTGAATATGGCAAAGGAGATTGCGGAGGCGAACCGGCATCCATATATCGGGACGGAACATCTTCTTTTCGGATTGAAGAGAATCTATACAGGAGTTGCAGGTCAGGTACTTGACAAGAATAAAGTGGACGAAGAGCAGATGGAAAAAGCGATGGATCTGCTGATATCCAGTCCGGCAGGAGGAACACCTGACAGACGAAGAATCGAAAGAAGCCCCAGACTGGAATATATTTTGGAGGAAAGCAAGAATGAGGCGGCACATTTCGGATCCAGAAAGATCGGGACGGAGCATATGCTTTTGGCGATGCTCAAAGACGGTGACTGTGTGGCAACCCAAATGCTTATGACCTTGAATGTCAATATTCAAAAGGTGTTTCAGGATCTTCTGCAGGCTATGGGTGAGGATCCGAAAGAATATATGGAAAGTCAGCGTGAAGGAGAAGGTCAGGGAGGAATCCTCGAACAGTACAGCACAGATCTGACGGAGGAGGCCAGAGAAGGCAAGCTGGATCCGGTGATCGGGCGTCAGGAGGAAATCGGAAGGATCATGCAGATTTTGAGCCGCAGAACCAAGAATAATCCTTGTCTGGTCGGAGAGCCGGGTGTCGGTAAGACTGCGATCGTGGAAGGGCTTGCAATGCAGATTGCAGACGGGATCGTACCGGAGAGTATGCGGGACAAGAGGATTCTTGTGCTGGATCTTCCGGGCATGATTGCAGGATCAAAATACAGAGGTGAATTTGAGGAACGTATGAAGAAGCTGATCCGGGAAGTAAAGGCATCCGGCAATGTGATCCTGTTTCTGGACGAGCTGCATACGATCATCGGAGCAGGTGGGGCTGAAGGGGCTATCGATGCGTCAAATATTTTGAAACCCTCTCTCGCACGCGGAGAGCTGCAGCTGATCGGTGCGACGACACTGACGGAGTACCGCAAATATATTGAGAAAGATGCTGCGCTGGAGCGGCGTTTTCAGCCGGTGACGGTAGAAGAGCCGGATGAGGAAAAATGCCTTGTGATCCTGAAAGGGCTCCGGAAAAAATATGAGGCACATCATGAAGTGGAGATTGAAGAAGAAGCACTGAGGGCCGCAGTTCATTTGTCATGCCGTTATATTAATGACCGGTTTCTGCCTGATAAAGCAATTGATGTGTTGGACGAAAGCTGTTCCAAGGTGAAGCTCAGAGGCTTCAAAGTACCGGAGAATATTGCAAAATTAGAGATACTTTATAAGGACCTTGGCGCCGAGAAAGAAAATTGTATTAAAACCGGGAACATGGAAGAAGCTTCGCGCCTCCATCGGGAACAGAAGGAAACCATGAAGAAACTGGAGCAGGCAAAAGCCCGGTTTGAGAAGAGCCACGAGAATAAAAAGGTATCGGTTACAGAAGAGGATGTGGCTGAGGTGATTTCTGCCTGGACAAGAATCCCGTTGAGCAGACTGAACGAGACAGAGACGGCAAGACTTGGAAAATTGGAAAAGACACTGGAGAAGAGAGTCATCGGCCAGGAGGAAGCTGTGAAGGCTCTGGCGAAAGCTGTCAAGAGAGGAAGAGTTGGTCTGAAAGATCCGAAGAGGCCAATTGGTTCTTTCCTGTTTCTTGGGCCTACCGGAGTCGGTAAGACCGAACTTTCGAAAGCACTGGCAGAGGCACTTTTTGGAAATGAAGAGGATATGATCCGGGTTGATATGTCAGAATACATGGAGAAACACAGCGTCGCAAAAATGATTGGGGCGCCTCCGGGATATGTGGGACATGATGATGGCGGACAGCTCAGTGAAAAAGTGCGCAGAAATCCATATTCCGTAATCCTGTTTGATGAGATTGAAAAAGCACATCCGGATGTGTTCAATATCCTGCTGCAGGTGCTGGATGACGGGCATATTACAGATTCTCAGGGGAGAAAAGTGGATTTCCGCAATACAGTCATCATCATGACTTCCAATGCCGGAGCGAAAGCGATCACTGAACCGAAGAAGCTCGGCTTTACGCAGCAGGAAGATGTGGCGGGCGATTATAAGCGCATGAAGTCTAACGTTATGGATGAAGTGAAGCAGCTGTTTCGTCCGGAATTCCTGAATCGTATTGACGAGATTATTGTATTCCACCCGCTCGGTGAGAATGATATGAAGAAGATCGTGGGTCTGATGTGCAAGGAAGTGACACAGCGTGCAAAAGAACAGCTGGATATCACGCTCGTGATCCGCGATTCAGTGAAAAAGCACATCGTCGAAACCGGAACGGATAAGAAATACGGTGCAAGGCCGCTTAGAAGAGCCGTGCAGAATCAGCTGGAGGATAAACTGGCGGAGGCGATCCTGAGCGGTGAAATCAAACGGGGCGATCATGTGGAAGCCGGAATTTCTAAAAAAGAAATAAAATTTACTACAAAGGGAATAAACAACTAGAAAAAGAAAAGGGATATGGTATAATAAGATTAACTCAAAAGAGAATACCATTAGGAGGAACATGGAAATGGCATTAATCAAGGAACTTATTAAGAGCGAGACTGACGGAACACTTAGCTTTGGAGATTACAGTCTTGCGGAAAAGACGAAGAAAGATGGTTTTGAATTTCAGGGAGATTTATATAAAGTTAAGACGTTCAAAGAGATTACCAAATTAGAGAAAAACGGAATGTTTGTATACGAATCTGTGCCGGGAACTGCCGTTGAGAATTTCAAAGTCTCTGAAAATGTAGTTTCGTTCAAAGTATCCGGTGAAGGGGATGCGCAGATTACGCTGGAACTGGAAGCGGACAGCGAATATACAGTTTACATGAATGATGTAAATGTCGGAGATATGTCAACGAATTTAAGTGCAAAACTCAGTATCAGTGCAGAATTAGGGAAAGAAAGCGTTGAAGTAGAAATCGTTAAGAAATAGGACACGGATACATAGTGATTTTGAGAGAAGGGCTGTTTGATGCAGCCCTTTTCCTGTCACTGGAATTGAATCTGTCTGTGAACCGCAGCGTGAGAAAGGAAAAGCAGGAAATATGGCGAAAGGGAAGAAGACAGTTTTTTTCTGTCAGAATTGTGGACATGAAGAGTCAAAGTGGCTGGGACAGTGTCCCATGTGCAAGGAATGGAATACTTTTGTTGAAGAAAGGGTAACGATGGCGAAAACGGCTGCCGTGAAGGACAGGAAGGAACTACGCGCAGTTCCGCTTTCCCAGGTGCAGACGGAAGCAGAAGAGAGAGTAAGTACTCATATTAATGAACTGGATCGTGTGCTTGGAGGCGGGATCGTTCCCGGTTCTTTGATTCTTGTCGGAGGTGATCCGGGGATCGGCAAATCAACATTGCTTCTGCAGGTTTGCCGTGAACTGGCACGCACGGAGAAGAAGGTGCTTTATATTTCGGGAGAAGAATCACTGCGGCAGATCAAGCTGCGTGCACAGCGCATGGGAGAATTTACGGAACATCTGCTTTTGCTCTGTGAGACCAATCTGGAACTGATCCGTCAGGCAATCGAGAGAGAAAGACCGGAAACGGTCGTGATCGATTCGATTCAGACCATGTTCAGCGAAGAGGTGGGGTCTGCACCGGGCAGTGTGTCACAGGTCCGGGAGGCGACCAATGCTCTGATGCAGCTTGCAAAAGGCCTGTGTATCACGATATTTATTGTAGGGCATGTGACGAAGGAAGGTACGGTTGCGGGTCCGAGAGTATTGGAGCATATGGTGGACACAGTGCTTTATTTCGAAGGGGACCGGCATGCATCGTACCGGATCCTCAGGGGGGTGAAGAATCGTTTCGGTTCAACCAATGAGATTGGTGTATTTGAAATGCGTCAGGACGGACTGCGCGAGGTGAAAAATGCATCGGAATTTATGCTGGACGGCAGGCCGGAACATGCGTCGGGATCCGTCGTGGCATGTTCCATGGAAGGGACCAGGCCGATCCTTCTGGAAATACAGGCTCTTGTGTGCGAAAGTAATTTAGGCATACCCAGGAGGACTGCGGCTGGAACGGATTACAATCGTGTCAATTTGCTGATGGCGGTACTCGAGAAACGGATCGGTTACCGGTTGGCAAACTATGATGCATACGTGAATATTGCAGGCGGAATTAAGATCAATGAGCCGGCGGTCGATCTGGGAATTGTGATGGCAATCGTATCCAGCTATAAAAACAGACCACTGGATGAGAGAACGATTGTATTCGGAGAGGTTGGACTGAGCGGAGAAGTACGGGCAGTCAGTATGCCGGAACAGCGCGTGCAGGAGGCAAAAAAGCTTGGATTTGAGACCTGTATCATGCCGGCTGTCTCTTATGACAGTGTGAAGAACATCGAAGGCATACAGATCATTGGTGTAAAAAATATCAATGAGGCGATCCGGCTTTTCTGATATAAACGAAGATTTATAATAAAATAAATCAATTGACATTTGGAAATATCGGAATATACTGTAGTAAATTAAAACACTAAACCGATGAACAAGAGGAGTAGGTAAAGATATTTGTTCCCAGAGAGCTGCCGGATGGTGGAAAGGCAGCGGCAAGAGTTTTTACTGAATGGACTTGTGAGGGCAGCTTGAAAGCAAATTTTGAGAATATCATATATTTGCGAGTAGACGCTGACGGGATTCTAGCCCGTTATCAAATAGATATGTATGTTAGTACATAACAGAGTGGTCAGTATATTGACAAATTGGGTGGTACCGCAGAAGATTTAAGCTTTTGTCCCTTTAAGAGGGGACAGGAGCTTTTTTTGTGCCATGCTTATGAAAAAAAGGTCCACAAAACAAATACTTTTTGAATTAGGAGGAGCGTACATGTATCCAGATTGTAATGAAATCCTGAAACTTGCATCAGATTATGACATCATTCCGGTATGCCGTGAAATCTACGCAGATGTTGTTACGCCGATTACCTTGCTTCGGAAAATTGCGGCTGTGAGTAAACGGTATTATCTGCTGGAAAGTATTGAAGGCGGGGAAAAATGGGGCAGGTATTCGTTCCTGGGATATGATCCTCTGATGCGCGTGTACTGCAGTGACGGTAAAGTCGCGATCGAGCAGGATCGAATTTACCTGCAACGTCTCAAAAGAAGAGTATTGCCGACTGGTTGAACGGACCAAGAAATACATCGTGGACGGCGACATTTTCCAGGCGGTTATATCCAGACAGTTTACCAGTCCGTATGAAGGAAGCCTGATCAATCCATACCGGTTTCTGAGGACGACAAATCCATCCCCTTATATGGTGTATATGCATATTGACGGAGAAGAGATCATGAGTACGTCGCCGGAAACACTGGTTCGTCTCCAGAATGGCAGAGTGACGACATTTCCTGTGGCTGGTTCCAGACCGAGAGGAAAAACGGAGGAAGAAGATAAAGAACTGGAAAAAGACCTACTGGCAGATGAGAAGGAATTGTCAGAGCACAATATGCTGGTGGACCTGGGCCGAAATGATTTGGGACGAATCGCGAAATTCAATTCTGTTGGAGTGACAGAGTATATGATGATCCACAGATATTCCAAGATCATGCACATCTGTTCACAGGTGGAAGCAGATATCAAAGACGAATGTGACGGACTGTCTGCGATTGAGTCGGTTCTTCCGGCAGGGACGCTTTCCGGTGCGCCGAAGATCCGTGCCTGTGAGATCATTGAAGAGATGGAGAGTGAGGAAAGAGGAATCTACGGCGGAGCGTTGGGATACCTTGATTTTACAGGGAATATGGATACCTGTATCGCGATCCGTATGGCAGTGAAAAAAGACGGAAAGGTATATGTACAGGCGGGAGGAGGAATTGTAGCCGACAGTGTTCCGGAAAAAGAATATGAGGAATCGGCAAATAAAGCGGCCGCAGTTATGAACGCAATCAAATGCGCAGGGGAGGTGTTGGAATCATGATACTTTTGATCGATAATTATGACAGTTTTTCTTATAATCTGGTTCAGCATAGTAAAATATGAAAATAAGACCGCAGGAGGTAAATGAAATGATCAGAGAAGCAATCGCAAAATTAAGCAAAAAGGAAAATCTTACTTATGAAGAAGCAAAAGGTGTCATGGAGGAAATGATGGATGGAACCGCTACACAGGCGCAAATGGGTGGGTTCCTGATGGCACTCAGTATGCAGGGAGAGACAATCGAAGAAATTACGGCGTTTGCCAATGTAATGCGTGATAAAGGCATTAAGATCCAGCCGGAGAGAGAAGTCATTGATATCGTGGGGACCGGTGGCGATCAGGTGGGAACATTTAATATTTCCACAACTTCTGCATTTATCGTGGCGGCAGGTGGTGTGCCGGTAGCTAAGCATGGTAACCGGAGTGTTTCAAGCAGGAGCGGGGCAGCAGATGTTCTGGAAAAACTGGGAATACAGGTTGCACTTTCCGCACAGCAGAATGAGGAAGTATTGAACAAAACGGGAATCTGCTTCATGTTTGCACCTGTTTACCATTCTTCCATGAAATATGCGGCGCCGGTCAGAAAAGAACTGGGAGTCCGCACCGTGTTCAACATCCTCGGACCTCTTTCCAATCCTGCCGGAGCAACGATGCAGCTTCTTGGTGTTTATGATAAAAAACTGGCTGAACCGCTGGCTCAGGTTTTGGCTAATCTTGGAGTGACCCGCGGTGTGGCAGTGTGCGGTGAGGATGGTCTGGATGAAATCACACTGACCGGCGAGACCGATGTTTATGAAATCCGGTTTGGGAAAATCACTTCCTATACGATCAGTCCCGAGCAGTTTGGATTAACCAGATGCCCGCTGGAAGAACTGATTGGCGGAACTCCGGAAGAAAATGCACAGATTACGATGGATATTTTAACTGGCAAAGAAATCGGTGCAAAACGTGATGTGGTACTGATGAACGCCGGAATGAGCTTATACCTTGGAATCGATGGAATTACGCTGGCTGACGGAATTGAAATGGCAAGAGATTTGATCACGAGCGGAAAAGCACTTGCCAAATACGAAGAATTCCGTGATGCTACCCAGGCAGCAGCAAAGGAATAGGGGAAAACAGGATGATATTGGATAAAATAGCAGCATATACACGGCTTCGAATAGAAGAGGCAAAGAAAGAGCTTTCGCCGGACGAGATAAGAAGACTTGCACTTTCATGCAAAACGGACACCGGATTTCCATTTGAAAAAGTGTTGAAAGAACCCGGGATCCACTATATCTGTGAAGTGAAAAAAGCATCTCCGTCCAAGGGAGTGATTGCAGAGGATTTCCCTTATCTGAAGATTGCAGAAGAATACGAAAAGGCAGGTGCGTCGGCAATCTCCTGCCTTACGGAACCAAAGTATTTCATGGGAAAGAATGTATATTTGAAAGAAATTACCGGTAAAGTGAAGATTCCGGTTCTGAGAAAAGATTTTACAGTGGATGAATATATGATATATGAAGCAAAATTGCTCGGCGCAAGTGCGGTACTTCTGATCTGTGCCATACTGGATACAGAAACAGTACGGGATTATATTCATATCTGCGATGAACTTGGATTATCTGCACTGGTTGAGGTTCATGACGAGAAGGAAATGCGGTCCGCAATCGAAGCCGGGGCGAGAATCATCGGAGTAAACAACCGGAATCTGAAAGACTTTACCGTAGATATCGGAAACAGTGTCCGCCTCAGAAAATTAGCTCCGCCGGATGTATTGTTTGTGGCGGAAAGTGGAATTCAAAATGCAGAGAATATCAGGAATCTCAAAGAAGCCGGTGTGAATGGAGTGCTGATCGGTGAGACACTGATGCGAAGTCGGGATAAAAAAGCAATGCTCGTGGAACTGAACGGAGGCCTTCTTCGCGGGAGGGATTCCGAATGGTAAAAGTAAAGATATGTGGTTTGAGACGAGCAGAAGACATTGCGATGGTAAATGAATTTCACCCCGATTTTGTCGGATTTGTTTTTGCAGACAGCAAACGGAAAGTTGACAGTAAAACAGCAAAGTTGCTTCGAAAAGAATTGCGAAGAGATATTCCGGCAGTCGGAGTGTTTGTAAATGAGGATGTGGAGATCATTCGCAGTCTGTGCATACAGGAAATCATACAAATGGTTCAGCTCCATGGCGATGAAGACGAAGAATACATGAAAGAACTGAAGAATCAGCTTCCCGAAATTCCGGTGATCAAGGCTGTCAGGGTGAGGTCGAAAGAACAGATACTTGAGACAGAAAAAACAGAGTGTGATTACCTTCTGCTGGATACTTATATAAAAGATATGTACGGTGGAAGTGGGAAGACATTTGACAAGGGTATGATCCCAGATTTGAAGAAACCATATTTCCTTGCCGGCGGGCTGGATGCGTCGAATGTAATAGACAACATACGGGTATGTCATCCGTATGCGGTGGATGTTAGCAGTGCAGTGGAAATAGATGGATGGAAGGATGCCGGAAAGATAAAAGAATTTTTGGAAAGGATTAGAGAACATGAGTAAAGGAAGATTTGGAGTATATGGAGGCCAGTACGTTCCGGAGACGCTGATGAATGCGGTGAATGAGTTGGAAGAGGCCTATGAGAAATATAAAAATGATCCGGAATTTAACCGGGAGCTGGATGAACTGCTGAAAAATTATGCAGGACGTCCGTCGCTTCTATATGAAGCAAAAAAAATGACAGAAGATCTGGGTGGAGCGAAAATCTATTTAAAACGGGAGGATTTGAACCATACAGGCGCACATAAGATCAACAATGTCCTGGGACAGGTCCTTCTGGCAAAAAAGATGGGAAAGACACGGGTGATTGCAGAGACAGGAGCCGGGCAGCACGGCGTTGCGACAGCGACAGCAGCAGCCCTTATGGATATGGAATGTGAGATTTTCATGGGAAAAGAAGATACCGACCGTCAGGCGTTGAATGTGTATCGCATGAAACTCCTGGGGGCCAAAGTACATCCGGTTACAACGGGAACTATGACGCTCAAGGATGCAGTAAACGAGACGATGCGTGAATGGGCAAGCCGGATGGATGACACACTTTATGTGCTGGGGTCTGTCATGGGTCCACATCCCTTCCCAACAATCGTGCGGGATTTCCAAAAGGTTATCGGAAAAGAAATCAAAGAACAGATCATGGAAAAGGAAGGAAGACTACCGGATGCGGTGATCGCATGTGTCGGCGGTGGCAGCAATGCAATCGGTGCATTTTATGAATTTATTCCGGATAAAGAGGTACAGCTGATTGGATGTGAGGCTGCAGGTCTGGGAATTGATACCGAAAAACATGCGGCAACAATTGCGAAAGGAACGAAAGGAATTTTCCATGGTATGAAATCTCTCTTCTGCCAGAATAAAGATGGGCAGATCGCTCCGGTATATTCCATTTCGGCAGGTCTGGATTATCCGGGAATCGGACCGGAACATGCGATGCTGGCTGAAGAAGGACGCGCCAAGTACGTTCCGATCACCGATGAAGAGGCTGTTAATGCATTTGAATATCTGTCACGTACAGAAGGAATCATACCGGCTGTTGAAAGTGCACATGCGGTGGCGTATGCTATGAAGCTGGCACCAACCATGTCAAAAGACAAAATTATCGTAATCAATATTTCCGGCCGCGGAGACAAAGATGTGGCTGCAATTGCAAGATACAGAGGAGTTGAAATCTATGAGTAAGATTCAGGAAGCATTTAAAAATAAAAAAGCATTTATTCCATTTATCACAGGAGGAGATCCTGCACTGGATGTAACAAAAAAACTCTTGCTTGCCATGCAGGAGGCAGGAGCTGATCTGATTGAAGTGGGAATTCCATTCTCAGACCCGATCGCGGAGGGACCTGTCATTCAAGAGGCAGATGAACGTGCGCTGAAAGGCGGATGTACAACGGACAAGCTTTTTGACGCGATGAAAGAAATAAAAGATGAAATGTATGTGCCGCGTGTGTTTATGACTTATGTAAATGCAATTTACAGTTACGGGAAGAAGCATTTTATGGAACGTTGCGTTGAATGTGGAATGGTCGGCGTAATCGTACCGGATATGCCATATGAAGAAAAAGGAGAATTGGAAGATGTCTGCCGTGAATACGGAATCGAATTAATCTCTCTGATCGCGCCAACATCGGACAAAAGAATCCAGATGATCGCCAGGGAGGCGGAAGGATTCCTTTATTGTGTATCATCGCTTGGGGTAACCGGAGTGCGCAGTGAAATCAAGACCGATATTGGAGCAATGATCAGAAAAGTGAAAGAAGTGTCCGATATTCCATGTGCAGTCGGATTTGGAATTGCGACTCCGGATCAGGCAAAAGATATGGCAGCTGTGGCTGACGGAGTGATTGTAGGATCGGCGATTGTCAAAATAGTGGCAAAGTATGGAGAAGAATGCGTACCATATGTAAGTGACTATGTGAAAAGCATGAAAGAAGCGATATAACAATGAAATTGTTTGAATTGTCTGAAATAAATAAAAAACAAAAACATTATTGACAATTTCAAAATGAAGTGGTAAGATATGACTCGTTGATTGGTCAGTACTCAGAAATGAGACGGCGGGCAACGGGTCATAACTTATTTTAGAAGGGCTGAGACAGAGGCCAGGGGCGGTATGCAGAAGTCTGGTGAAAAAAAGTTGTTGACAAACGTCGAAAGATGTGATAACCTAATATAGCTGTCGCGAGACAGAGAAGAAAGAACATTGATAACTAAACAATAGACAACAACCCTGAAAATTCTTTAAGAGATTTTTCAAGAACGGTTGAATCGACAGATT
>NZ_JBQHUC010000024.1:0-45389 GCF_052065395.1 Bariatricus sp. HCP28S3_F11
ATAACACGTTGAAAACTTATTGATCAGCTGAAGCGGAAACGCGTTCAGTTACATCCGGAAAGACTGATCAGCTCTTAGCGGAATGCGTGGTCAGATGAGCCGGAATTTGCATATGTATACATATTTTATTTTTTTCGCGGCAATACATCAAAATATGTACAAAAACTATAGTATTATTTCTACGTTTTTTTTACTTGACATGATATTATTAAGAAAATCTGTATTAATCCATACATACAAAACAATTCTATTAAAAAAGCCACAAAACATCTCTCTTATATTTTCCAGATGCTCTGCAGCTTAGTTTTTATATTCTATTCCTATATCAACTACTATTCTATTGTCGTTCTTCAATCGCCATGACCATATCCACTCGATCCTGATGACGTCCGCCCTTGAATTCTGCATTCAGCCACTCATCAAGAATCATCTTTGCAGTCTCTATACCAATGACTCTTGCACCAAATGCAAGTATATTCGCATTATTATGTTCTCTTGCCATTCTTGCTGTATATGGTTCCGAACATACGGCAGCCCGAATACCATGTACTTTATTCGCAGCAAGTGAAATTCCCAGACCTGTTCCGCAAATCGCAATTCCCAATTCAACTTCTCCATTTACAACTGCATGCGCAATCTTTTCGCCGTATTCGGGATAATTGCAGCTTTCATATGAATCTGTTCCGTAGTTTATGACTTCGTAACCTTTCTCAACCAGGTATTCGACGACCTGTTTTTTCATGTCAACAGCAGAATGATCATTCGCAACTCCTATTTTCATATTAACATTCTCCTTTTTCATACTCAAAATGATTTTACAAGCTAGTTATATTATAAGCATACAGTTCTTCGTAGTCAAGAATGTGAAATAAAGAGTTTAATATGATCTTTTTTCTATAACTTCTTCAAGATCGTTATTGATATCGTAATAGCTTTCTTTCACATATTGCTTTTTATCAATATTGATTCCTGCCTCTAATTTTTGAATAATTTCAGCTGTTTTGGGTGCGAGAAAAGGTGTACATTCAAAAGATATATTGATTTTCCCTTCCTGCACTGCTTCAAGGCCTTCTCTACTCGCATCAAAAGAAATTAGAATGACATCCCCGTCCGGTCCTGAACTCATATTTTTTTCTCCCAGTGCATCAATTACGCCCATGGCCATTTGATCGTTTTCCGCTATAACAACATCAATTTTATCCTCATTTTCAAGAAACATCAACATGACTTCTTTTGCAGTTGTTCTATCATTTTCAGCTGTTTGCTGTCCTACGATTCTCCAGTTTGAATGCTTTCCGAGTATTTTCTGATATCCTTCCGCTCTCTCCATTTGCTCCGGCGAACCGATACTCCCCTGAATCATCGCAATGTCCAATTCTTCTTCGTCCTCGGCTTTATCTTCTTTATCCAGATGATCTTCAAGCCATTTCAGTGCCTGTTTACCTTGTTCTTCATAGTTACTTCCAATCCAGCATTCATACATAGAAGCATCGCTTTCATCAATCTGCTGATTGACAAGAATAACGGAACTTCCAGCGCGTTTTACGTCTTCCAGTGCTTCTTCCCATCCCATTTCCGCAACCGGATTCAACAAAATATAGTCCACGCCTTCTTCCGCAAATGCACGAATAGCCTCAATCTGTTTTTCCTGATCATTTCCGGCATCCTTAAATAAAAATCTATATCCGTTTTCCTCTGTAAAGATTGATTGAAAAGATTCTGTATTTGCCTCTTTCCACGCAGAGTCCTCTCCTCCCTGAACCATTCCTACCGTTATTAGATAATCAAATTCTTCCTGCTGTCCACTTCCATTTCTTCGTTCTCCAGTGCATCCAAGTCCAATTTTTGAAATTGCAAAGGCTAAACATATTGCCGTCATAAGAGCAGCTGTTTTCCATTTCATCAAGGTTCACCCTTTCGCAAATATTATTTCAAATTTGAAAAGACCGCACATCATTATGATATGCGGTCACATTTTTATAGTTAAGTTCTATACTAATTCGATAAGAACTTCCATTGCAGCGTCACCTTTACGCTGTCCAATTTTAATAATTCTTGTATATCCACCATTACGATCTGCATATTTCGGCGCAATTTCTGTAAACAGTTTATCTACAAGATCTACTTCTTTCGTATTTTTTCTTCTTCCTGCTGCAGCAGTCGGTACTTCTGTTACAGGATAAAGAACTTTGAGCATCTGACGTCTTGCATGAAGTCGTGACGGATTATCCTTTTTGATTGTCTTTTCAACTTCATCGTAAACGGTTACTCTCTTACCGTCAACAACTTCTTTTACTCTCTTTCCGTCTTTGTCTTTTCTTGCAACTTTCGCTTTGATAGTTACTTCTTCATAATTATCTTTTTCTTTTACAGCAAGAGCAATCAGGCCTTCTGTAATCTTGCGGATTTCTTTTGCCTTAGCTTCTGTTGTTTTGATCTTTCCATGCTGAAGTAACATCGTTACCTGATTTCTTAATAAAGCTTTTCTCTGACTTGATGTTCTGCCAAGTTTTCTATATTTTGCCATTTTCTTAATCCTCCATTTATTTGGGACATATCACGTGCTTCTTTGGACTTACCGGGATATGCCATCTGGTTATGCTTTCATCGGGCTTACTAGCCAGATAGTTACCTGAAAGGCAGAGCCATATGCTCTATTCCTCTCCCTGACTTAATTCCAAGCCAAGTTCTTTTAATTTAGCCAGAACTTCTTCGAGTGATTTACGTCCGAGGTTACGAACTTTCATCATATCTTCAGGCGTTCTGTTTGTAAGTTCTTCTACCGTATTGATACCTGCTCTCTTCAGACAATTGTATGAACGTACTGAAAGTTCAAGTTCATCAATACTCATTTCAAGTACTTTTTCTTTTTCATCATCTTCTTTTTCAATCATAACTTCTGCAGCCTGAGCTACTTCAGAAAGATCAATAAATAATTTCAGATGTTCATTGAGTACTTTTGCTGCCAGACTGACTGCTTCATCCGGCAAAAGTGTTCCATTAGTCCATACATCCAACGTAAGCTTATCAAAATCTGTGATCTGGCCAACACGCGTATTCTGTACTGTAAGGTTTACACGTTCAACCGGGGTGTAAATGGAATCAATCGGAATCACGCCAATCGGCATATCTTCCGTCTTATTCTTGTCAGCGCCCACATATCCCCTTCCCTTTGTAATGGTCAGTTCCATGTAAAGCTTGCTGTCAGTTCCGCCATTCAATGTAGCAATCACTGTATCAGGATTCATGATTTCAATATCAGAATCAGCCTGAATATCTGCTCCCGTTACGACACCTTCACCTTCAAACTCAATATAAGCCGTTTTCGGTTCATCTGTTTCGGAAGTATTCTTGATTGCCAGGGATTTCAAATTCATGATGATTTCAGTTACATCTTCCTTAACTCCAGGAATGGAGCTGAATTCATGCAGTACACCGTCGATTTTAATCTGGCTGATTGCTGCACCCGGTAAAGAAGAAAGCATAATTCTTCTCAAAGAGTTACCCAACGTCGTACCATATCCTCTTTCCAAAGGTTCTACTACGAATCTGCCATATTTTTTATCTTCAGAAATTTCTGTAATTTCAATATTTGGTTTATTAAAATCAAACACTATTTTGGTCCCTCCTTATGGGTTTTTGAATGTTGAGGGTTGCTTTGTCCCGGACCCTCCTCCCTGCAGGATAGCCGGGTATTCTTTTCAACAGCACCTTAACGAACCCGAAAATCAGGTTCGTTAAGTACTGCATCTTCTTAAATGAATGCGTTTTATTTAGAATATAACTCGACAATCATCATTTCGTCTACCGGAACATCAATTGCTTCGCGAAGCGGAAGTTCTTTTACCGTTCCCTTTAAAGCTTCCGGATCTGCTTCAAGCCAATCTGGAACCATGCGTCCAGCAGTCACTTCCATAATGTCTTTGTATCTCTGAAGGCTCTTCTTTCCTTCTTTGATTTCGATAACATCACCGGCTTTGATCTGGTATGATGGAATGTTTACCTGTTTTCCATTCACAAGTACATGCTTATGATCCACAATCTGTCTTGCTTCACGTCTTGTTCTGGCAAATCCAAGACGGAAAATTACGTTATCCAGTCTTGATTCAAGAAGAACCATCAGGTTATCACCTGTCATACCTTTCATACGATCTGCTCTTTCAAAGTAGTTTCTGAAAGGTTTCTCTAATACACCATAGATAAATTTAGCTTTCTGCTTCTCGCGTAACTGCAGACCATACTCGCTCATTTTTCTATTAGATCTTTTCAACTGTCTGTTAGACTTTTTATCAATTCCTAAATATACCGGATCCATTCCTAATGAACGGCATCTTTTCAGAACCGGAACTCTATTTACTGCCATGCTCTTTATCCTCCTATAATAATTCGACTAGACTCTTCTTCTCTTCGGTGGGCGGCATCCATTGTGCGGTACCGGTGTTACGTCTCTGATGCTTGTTACATCAATTCCGCATGCCTGAAGTGCACGGATTGCTGCTTCTCTTCCTGAACCAGGTCCTTTTACGAATACATCTACTGATTTAAGACCATGAACTAAAGCTGCTTTAGCTGCCGTCTCTGCTGCCATCTGAGCTGCATAAGGAGTAGATTTCCTTGAACCTCTAAATCCCAGACCACCTGCACTTGCCCATGATAAAGCATTTCCCTGAGCATCTGTCAAAGTAACGATTGTATTATTGAAAGATGACTGGATATGTGCCTGTCCGCGTTCAACGTTTTTCTTGACACGTTTTTTTGTCACTTTTTTTGTAACTTTTTTAGCCATAATAAAACTAACCTACACTTTCCTATTATACTGTTATCTGTTTCTCAAATTATTTCTTTTTGTTTGCAACTGTTCTCTTCGGACCTTTTCTTGTTCTTGCATTCGTCTTTGTCTTCTGACCACGAACAGGAAGTCCTTTTCTGTGACGGATTCCTCTATAGCATCCGATTTCCTGAAGTCTCTTGATGTTCAGCGCGATCTCTCTGCGGAGATCACCTTCTACCATCTGAGTTTCGTCGATTACTGCACTGATTTTCTTAACTTCGTCATCTGTTAAGTCTCTGCAGCGGGTATCTGGATTAACTCCAGCTTCTGCAAGAATACGGTTTGAACTTGTTCTACCGATTCCGTAGATATAAGTCAATCCGATTTCTACACGTTTGTCTCTTGGTAAGTCTACACCTGCAATACGAGCCATTTGTGATTTCCTCCATTTGATTCATTTTTTGATACTGTCTTAAATTGAGGCTGAGGGTATCCCGTTATCAAAAGCACCCTACCGGACATTCCTTCACCTTACATGACTTGTCCGATATACCAGCCCAGATGCGTCGGTATTCGCATCCTTTCCGGCAACCGATCTATCGGCTAATGACCGCCGGTATTGTAAGCAATATACTTGAAACCACCGCTTTAGCTTTATGGCAGATGGGGTGTTTCCCTGTATATTTGAAATAGCATCCAACGCCCTACACACTTCCAGGCGTATCGTGCTATCAGCCGCCTAATTCATTATAAACATTCGTCATTATCCCTGACGCTGTTTATGTTTCGGATTTTCGCAGATAATTCTGACGCTTCCTTTTCTCTTGATAACTTTGCATTTTTCGCAAATCGGTTTTACTGATGATCTAACCTTCATGTCAAATCCTCCTTTCATACCTTGCCAGTTTGCATTTTCCCACCACTGTCTATTAATACCCGACAGCAGTTCGCCTAATATTATAGCATTACACAAAATATAAAGTCAATAGTTATTTTACTTATCTCTCCAGATAATTCTTCCTTTTGATAAATCATATGGCGAAAGTTCCAATGTTACTTTATCTCCCGGTAAAATTTTAATAAAATTCATACGAAGCTTTCCGCTGATATGTGCCAGGACCTGATGACCATTTTCGAGTTCTACCTGAAACATTGCGTTTGGAAGTTTTTCAACAACCGTCCCTTCAATTTCAATTACATCTGCCTTTGACATATTAAGATTCCTCCTTCATTCCTGTCAGTGATTTACTGTACTCTTTCAATATCCTTTTTACTTTTTCATCATCTGCTGAATTAATTTCATGTTTTATCCGAATAAGCTGCACATGCTTTTTCTTTTTCTTTTTTGGATTATCTGTTTTTCTGTTTTTTCCGTCTGACAGATATACATATGCATCTTCTATCTTAGTAATGACATAAACTTTTTCTTTATCATGCCCCGCCAGTGACCTGGCAAGCATACCTTCTTCCCATCTTTCCATATCTTCGCGCCTCATCATGTTACACAGACTTACTTTATTTTGCCGCCAAGTGTCAAAAGTATGGGCTCTCCCTTTGTAATCAGCACTGTATTCTCATAATGTGCCGAAAGCTTCCCATCTCGCGTCACAACCGTCCAATCATCATCCAGCCATCTGACTTTCTCAGTACCAAGATTGATCATAGGCTCGATCGCAAGGGTCATTCCGGCTTTTAATTTAGGTCCGCGTCTCATCATCGGAAAGTTCGGGATTTCAGGATCTTCATGCAGGTGGGTTCCGATTCCGTGTCCGCAAAGTTCCCTTACTACTCCATAACCAAATCCGGCAGCATATCTTCCTATTGCACCGGAAATCTCAAATAAATAATTGCCTTCTTTTGCATATTTTATTCCTTCAAAAAAGCTTTGTCTGGTCACTTCGATCAGTTTTTTTGCTTCTTCACTGATTTCTCCTACTGCATGCGTCCTTGCCGCATCTGAATGATACCCCTTATAAATAAGTCCCGCATCCAGACTTACAATGTCTCCCTCCTGAATGATCCGATTTCGTGATGGAATTCCATGAACAACTTCTTCATTAACCGATACGCAGATAGATGCAGGATACCCGTTATAATTCAGGAAAGAAGGTTCGCAGCCGTAGCTGCGAATCACTTCCTCTCCAATTGCATCAATGTCCAGTGTTGTCATTCCCGGCTTTAATGCTTTTTCCATCTCCTCATGTACGATTTCCAGAATCCTTCCGGCCTGGGTCATCAGTTCAATTTCTCTTTCTGATTTAATCGTAATTGCCATGAGCTATTCTCCCAAGATAGAAACAATGGCAGCAAATACGTCTTCCATATCTACTGTTCCATCTACAGTTTTTAAAATGCCTTGATTCGTATAATACTCGATCAGCGGCTGTGTCTGTTCATGATATACGCCAAGACGTTTCAGAACAGTCTCCGGTTTATCATCATCACGCAGAATTAATTCACCGCCACATACATCACAAATTCCTTCCTGTCTGGTCGGCGCATATTCAAGATGATATGTAGCGCCACATCCCACACAGGCGCGTCTTCCGCCCATGCGGCGAACAATATTTTCATCCGGAACATCTACATCGATAGCATAATCCATTTTCTGTCCCTGGGCAGCAAGCGCTTTATCCAGTGCTTCTGCCTGAGGAATTGTTCTCGGAAAACCGTCAAGTACATATCCATTCTCACAATCTTCTTGATTGACACGATCTACTACAAGATCCACAACAAGTTCGTCCGGAACGAGAAGTCCCTGATCCATATAAGTCTTTGCTTTCTTTCCAAGTTCCGTACCGTTTTTGATATTTGCCCTGAAAATATCTCCGGTTGAAATATGCGGAATTCCATATTTTGCCGCTATTTTCTTAGCCTGAGTTCCTTTTCCTGCTCCAGGAGCACCTAACATAATAATCTTCATACTGCTACCTCCTTTTTTAACATGTTCAAATAGCTCGTTGCAATTTATCTATTATGTAATGATAAACAACAACGAGCCACTGTGTTCTAAAATCCAAGGAAACTGTTCTTCATTGCATTTCCTTTGTTATTTAAAAATCCTGTATAGTTTCGTACGAGCATCTGTGATTCAATTTGTTTCACAGTTTCAAGTACAACACCAATAATAATGATCAAAGATGTTCCACCGAACGATACCTGCGCTCCAAATACTCCATTAAAGAAGAACGGAATCACCTGCACAATTACAAGACCACACGCACCGATAAAGATAATATAATTTAAAATCTTCGTCAGATAATCTACAGTAGGCTTACCAGGACGAATACCTGGAATAAATCCGCCGCTTTTCTTCATATTATTCGCAATTTCAAGTGGGTTAAATGTAATGCTCGTATAGAAATATGCAAAAAATACTGTCAATGCAATGTATACGATCAATCCCCATGAATATTGAAGATGAGACGGGTTACACCAGTTTCCTGAATTTAATCCACGAAGTATTTCACTTCCAATGCCAGTTCCATTGCCTTTTCCTAAAAAAGAAGCAATTACAATTGGAAACTGCATAATAGATGAAGCAAAAATAACCGGAATAACTCCTGCTGTATTTACTTTAAGCGGAATATTTGTTGACTGTCCGCCAACACTTCTTCTTCCCTGTACTTTCTGAGAATACTGAACCGGAATTCTTCTTTCTGCATCCTGCAGCACAACTGTAAACACTACAAGTGCAAGAATAATTGCCAGAATGATAAGCGCCGCAAGCCCACCTTTTGCAAGGCCTTTACCTTTGACAAAAGTTTCATACAACGTAGTCAGATCACTTGGTACACGCGACAGAATATTAATTAAAAGAACGATAGAAATTCCGTTTCCTACGCCCTTCTCCGTAATTCTCTCACCTATCCACATCAAGAATGCAGAACCAGCTGTCAGTGTCAGAACTACGATTGCTGCATTTACAAAATTGTATTCTTCCAGAAGTCCCCGACGTCCAAAACCAACTGCCATGGCAGTTGATTCAATCAGAGCCAGACCAACTGTTACATAACGTGTAATCGTAGCAATTTTCTTTCTTCCGTCTTCTCCCTCTTTCTGCATCTCTTCCAATTTCGGAATTGCAATTGTGAGGAGCTGCATGATAATGGAAGAAGTAATATACGGTGTAATACTCAATGCGAAAACGGACATCTGTTCAAAAGAACCACCGGTGAAAGCATTAAAGAAATTAAATGTTTCACCGGTCTGATTTGCAAAGAAATCCTTAATGTAGTTCGGGTCAACTCCCGGGGTAGGGAGTTGTGACCCGAGGCGTACTACAAACAACATCGCAAGGGTATACAGTATTTTTTTCCGTATATCTTCAATTTGAAATGCCTTACGGAATGTCTGTAGCATTAGATCACCTCTGCTTTTCCACCAACTGCTTCAATCTTTTCTACAGCACCTGCACTAAATGCATCTGCCTGAACAGTAAGCTTTTTGGTTAACTCTCCATTTCCAAGAATTTTAACACCATCTCTAGGATTCTTAACGATTCCTGCTTCGATCAAAGTCTCAACGGAAACAACTGAATCATTTTCAAATACTTCTAAAGCACTGACATTAATTCCTACGATTGTCTTAGAGTTTCTGCATGTGAAACCTCTCTTAGGAATACGTCTGTATAATGGCATCTGACCACCTTCGAAACCTGGTCTGGTTGCTCCAGAACGGGCTTTCTGACCTTTGTGTCCTTTTCCGGCTGTCTTACCATTTCCTGAACCGTGTCCACGGCCTCTTCTGAAATTATCGCTATGTTTTGCTCCGTCAGCAGGTCTTAAATTTGATAAGTCCATTGTGACACCTCCTTATCTATAAGATTTATGCTTCTTCTTCAACTTTTACCAGATGTCTTACCTGCTGCACCATTCCTCTGACTGCAGCATTATCCGGCAATACAACTGTTTTATTTACTTTTCTCAGCCCTAAAGCTTCTACTGTTTTTTTATGTTTCGGAACAGCACCGATTGTAGATTTCACTAATGTGATTTTCAAATTTGCCATCTGTAATCTCCTCCTTAGCCTAAAATCTCTTCAACAGATTTTCCGCGAAGTTTAGCTACTTTTTCTGGAGCTTTCAGTTCACTTAAACCATTGATTGTAGCAAGTACTACATTCTGCTTATTGTTTGAACCAAGAGATTTTGTACGAATGTTCTTGATTCCGGCAAGCTCGATAACGGCACGAGCCGGTCCACCAGCGATAACACCGGTACCTTCCGGAGCTTTCTTCAGAAGTACAGAAGCACTTCCGAATTTTCCGATATAGTCATGTGTAATACTTTCATTTTCATCTAATGTTACTGTGATGAGTTTCTTCATGGCATCTTCTTTTCCTTTGCGGATCGCTTCCGGAATTTCTGCTGCCTTTCCTAAACCTGCACCAACATGGCCGTTTCCATCTCCGACAACTACTAAAGCTGTGAATCTCATGTTACGACCACCCTTAACAACTTTGGTAACACGTTTAATTGATACTACTTTTTCGGTAAGTTCTAACTGTTTAGCATCAATACGTTCCTGTTTCATGTGTGCGCCTCCTTACTAGAAATTCAAACCAGCTTCTCTAGCTGCGTCTGCTAATGCTTTAATTTTTCCGTGGTAGATGAATCCACCTCTGTCAAATACAACTGTTGTAATACCTTTTTCCAATGCCTTCTTTGCAATAACAGTTCCAAGGTATGCTGCTGCTTCAACGTTGTTGGTCTTTTCCAGTTCAGCTTTTACATCTTTCTGAAGAGTGGAAGCTGAGACAAGAGTATTTCCAACAGTATCGTCAATGATCTGAGCATACATATGATTATTACTTCTAAACACAGCAAGACGCGGTCTTTCAGCTGTTCCGCTGAAACGGTTGCGTAATTTTCTATGCTTATTTTCACGAACTTCGCTTCTAGATTTTTTACTAACCATTTGTTCACACTCTCCTTACTTATTTTTTACCAGTCTTACCAACTTTACGTCTAATAACTTCATCAGCATATTTGATACCTTTACCTTTGTAAGGTTCCGGTCTTCTCTTATCTCTGATTTCAGCTGCATACTGGCCAACTTTTTCTTTGCTAATTCCCTTAACGATGATTTTGTTCTGTCCTTCAAGAACCGTTTCAATTCCTTCTGGATCTTCCATCTCAACCGGGTGAGAGTATCCCAAACTCAATGTTAATTTATTTCCAGATTTTGCTGCTCTGTAACCAACACCGTTGATCTCAAGAACTTTCTGATAACCTTCTGTTACACCAATCACCATGTTATTAATAAGAGTTCTTGTAAGACCATGTAAAGATTTCATCTTCTTTAAGTCATTCGGTCTTGTTACTACAACTTCGTCGCCTTCTTTTTTGATTTCCATTTCAACCGGAAGTTCTCTAACGAGAGTTCCTTTTGGACCTGTAACGGTCACTACATTATTCTCTGCGATTTCAACAGTTACACCTGCCGGGATCGCTACCGGATGTCTTCCAATACGTGACATGCCTTTTACCTCCTACACTTACATTCTCGGAATGAGTGCTGTGCTCATTCTGTTTTCAGTTGCTACTTTATATTACCAGATAAAGCAAAGAACTTCTCCGCCTACGCCAAGTTTTCTTGCTTCTTTATCAGTAATGACTCCCTGATTTGTAGAAATAATAGCTGTTCCAAGTCCTCCGAGTACCTTCGGGAGTTCGTCTTTACCAGCGTAAACGCGAAGACCCGGTTTAGAGATTTTCTTCAGACCAGAAATAACTTTCTCATTTTTATCTGCACCGTATTTTAATGTGATGCGGATTGTGTTGAAGCTGCCTTCTTCTACGATATCGTATTTTGCAATATATCCCTCATTCAGAAGAATATCTGCAATAGCGATTTTCATTTTAGATGCCGGAACATCAACTGTATCATGTTTTGCAGTATTTGCATTACGGATTCTTGTAAGCATATCTGCAATTGGATCACTCATAGTCATCTGGATTGTCCTCCTTTTCTACCAACTTGCTTTCTTAACGCCCGGAATTTCACCCTTGTATGCCAGTTCACGGAAGCATACACGGCAGATTCCATATTTTCTTAAATATGCATGTGGACGTCCGCAGATTCTGCAGCGATTGTATTCTCTTGTAGAGAATTTCTGTTTGCGCTGCTGTTTCAGTTTCATTGCTGTCTTTGCCATGAAAATTTCCTCCTTACTTTGTGAATGGCATGTTGAACTGTGTTAATAATTCACGAGCTTCTTCGTCAGTTCTTGCAGTTGTAACGAAGATAACATCCATACCTCTTACTTTATCCACTTTATCGTACTCGATTTCAGGGAAGATCAGCTGCTCTTTGATTCCAAGAGCGTAATTTCCTCTTCCGTCAAATGCGTTCGGGTTAACTCCTCTAAAGTCACGAACTCGCGGCAGTGCAAGGTTGATCAGACGATCAACGAATTCATACATCTTCTCGCCTCTTAATGTAACCTTGCATCCAATTGCCATACCTTCACGGATTTTGAAGTTAGCAACAGATTTCTTAGCTCTTGTAAGAACCGCTTTCTGTCCGGTAATTTTTTCCATATCAGCTACTGCTGAGTCTAATGCTTTTGCATTATCTTTTGCTTCGCCAACACCCATGTTGATTACAACTTTATCGAGTTTTGGCACTTCCATAATATTCTTATAACCAAATTTCTTGATCATTGCATCAACGATCTCATTCTGGTACTGTTCTTTCAGTCTACTCAAAGCTCTGGACCTCCTTCCTCGAATTAATCAATCACTTCGCCTGTTGATTTAGCAAAACGAACTTTCTTGTCTCCTTCAAGTTTAAAACCAACTCTTGTGGCTTCTCCCTTGTGCACATACATTACGTTGGACGCATCGATCGGTCCTTCCTGATGGATGATTCCACCTTCCGGATTGGAAGCGCTCGGTTTTGTATGTTTTGTTCTCATGTTAACATTTTCCACAAGGACAGTTCCGTCTTTTTTATTAACAGCGATTACTTTGCCTTCTTTGTCTTTGTCTTTTCCGGCGATTACTTTAACAGTATCACCTTTCTTGATCTTCATTGTTGACATATTCGAACCTCCTTACAGTACTTCCGGAGCCAGGGAAACAATTTTCATAAACTGTTTCTCACGAAGTTCTCTGGCTACAGGTCCAAAAATACGAGTTCCTCTTGGGTTTTTGTCATCTTTTATAATTACTGCAGCATTCTCGTCGAATCTGATGTAAGAACCATCTTTACGACGTGTGCTGTTTACAGTACGAACTACAACAGCTTTTACTACATCACCTTTTTTAACAACGCCGCCTGGTGTTGCATCTTTAACAGACGCAACGATCACATCGCCGATTGCTGCATATCTTCTTGTAGAACCGCCTAATACACGGATACAGAGTAATTCTTTAGCACCTGTGTTGTCAGCTACTTTTAATCTGCTTTCTTGCTGTATCATGCAGGTAAACCTCCTTATACTTATTCAAAGCCAAACTATTTAACTTCTTCTACGATTTCAACAAGTCTCCATCTCTTATCTTTCGATAACGGTCTTGTTTCCATAACTTTTACTCTATCGCCAATATTGCATTTATTCTCTTCATCATGCGCTTTTAATTTATAAGTTCTTTTTACGATCTTATTGTAAAGCGGATGTTTTACATGGTCTTCTACTGCAACAACGATTGTCTTATCCATCTTGTTGCTTACAACCTTACCAACTCTCGTTTTTCTCAGGTTTCTTTCCACGGTTTTGCTCCTTTCTAGAACACTCTAAGCTACGCTGCTTATTCGTTGCCTTTTTCAGTAATCACTGTCTGAATTCTTGCGATGTTCTTTCTGACTTCTTTGATTCTGCTTGTATTATCTAACTGGTTTGTTGCGTTCTGGAATCTCAGGTTAAAGAGTTCCTTTTTAGCAGCTACTAATTCTTCGTTCAGCTCCGCAACTGATTTTGCTTTTAAATCTTCTACGAATGTCTTAATTTTCACTGTTATCACCGCCTTCTAAATCTGCACGAGAAACGACTTTACATTTGCATGGTAACTTGTGCATAGCCAGACGAAGTGCTTCTCTTGCAACTTCTTCAGGTACTCCTGACAGCTCAAACATAACACGTCCTGGCTTAACAACTGCTACCCAGTATTCAAGAGTTCCTTTACCAGAACCCATACGAGTTTCAGCCGGTTTTGTTGTTACTGGTTTATCCGGGAAAATCTTAATCCAAACTTTACCACCACGCTTGATGTAACGTGTCATAGCAATACGGGCAGCTTCGATCTGATTGGATTTGATCCAACATGGTTCCATTGCCACAAGACCATATTCACCGTTCGTGATCTTGTTTCCTCTTAATGCTTTACCCTTCATGGAGCCACGGAACTGTTTTCTACGTTTTACTCTTTTTGGCATTAACATTATTTATCGCTCCCTTCCTTACTTGCCTTTGTTGGAAGTACTTCGCCTTTGTATACCCATACCTTAACACCAACTTTTCCATAAGTTGTGTCTGCTTCAGCGAAGCCATAGTCAATGTCTGCTCTTAATGTCTGAAGCGGAATCGTTCCTTCACTGTAGAACTCTGTACGAGCCATATCAGCTCCGCCAAGACGTCCTGATACAGAAGTCTTAACACCAAGCGCTCCTGCTTTCATAGTTCTGGACATGCAGGACTTCATTGCACGACGGAATGAAATACGGTTTTCCAGCTGCTGTGCAATATTCTCAGCTACTAACTGTGCGTCCTTATCCGGTCTCTTCACTTCTTTGATATCAACGATAACTTTTTTATCCGTCATTTTCTTAAGTTCAGCTTTTACTTTTTCAATCTCTGAACCGCCTTTACCGATTACGACACCCGGTTTAGCAGTATAAATAATAATCTTCACACGGTCAGATGCTCTTTCGATTTCAATCTTAGAAACACCGGCACTATATAATTTCTTTTTAAGAAATACTCTGATTTTATGGTCTTCTACCAGGTAATCAGCGAAATCTTTCTCTGCATACCATTTTGAGTCCCAGTCTTTGATAACACCGACTCTCAAGCCATGAGGATTAACTTTCTGTCCCATGATTGTCCTCCTTATCTTTCATTCAGCACAAGTGTAATATGACTCATTCTCTTTTCGATTCTGTAAGCTCTGCCCTGTGCTCTCGGTCTGATTCTCTTCATTGTTGGTCCTTTATTTGCGTAACATTCCTCGATATAAAGGTTTTCAACATTCATACCATTGTTGTTTTCAGCATTAGCAATTGCTGACTCTAATAATTTCTTTATAATGCTTGAAGCGTATCTTGGGTTATATGTCAAAATACCAAGCGCTGTCTGTACATCCTTACCTCTGATGGCATCTAATACGAAGCATGCTTTCTGAACAGAGACTCTAGCGTAAGATAACTTAGCTGATGGTCTGGTGTCTTTATTTGCATTTCTTTCTCTCTTAATTTGACTTCTATGTCCTTTTGCCATGGGATGAAACCTCCTTTCAATACGTTAAATATTATCTAACTTTGGATTTCTTTTCGTCTTTTCCATGTCCTCTATAGGTTCTGGTTGCAACGAACTCTCCGAGTTTGTGTCCAACCATATCCTCTGTTACATATACCGGAACGTGTTTTCTTCCGTCATGAACTGCAATTGTATGTCCAACCATAATCGGGAAGATTGTAGAACGGCGAGACCATGTTTTAATAACACCCTTGTCTCCTGATGCGTTCATTGCTTCCACTTTTTTCAGCAGACTTGCATCTGCAAATGGTCCTTTTTTAAGTGAACGAGCCATAGGTTATAACCTCCTTCAAAATTAACTATTTGATTCCTCTACCGTCTTTTCTTCTGATGATCAGCTTATTAGACTGTTTGTTTTTCTTACGAGTCTTAAGGCCAAGTGCCGGTTTACCCCAAGGTGTGCACGGACCCGGACGACCAATTCCAGTCTTACCTTCACCACCACCATGTGGATGGTCATTCGGGTTCATTACAGAACCACGAACTGTAGGTCTGATACCCATATGACGTTTACGTCCTGCTTTACCAATATTTACCAGGTTGTGATCACCATTACCAACTACACCAACTGATGCGCGGCATTCGATCGGAACCATTCTCATTTCGCCTGAAGGAAGACGAAGTGTTGCATATTTACCTTCTTTAGCCATTAACTGAGCACTGTTTCCTGCAGAACGAACCATCTGTCCGCCTTTTCCAGGATGAAGCTCAATGTTGTGGATCTGTGTACCAACCGGGATGCAGCTGAGCGGCAGGCAGTTTCCTACATGTACTTCCGCTTCCGGTCCGTTCATAACTTTCATTCCATCCTTAAGTCCTTCCGGTGCAAGGATGTATGCTTTCTCGCCGTCTGCATAACAGATCAATGCGATGTTAGCTGTTCTGTTCGGATCGTATTCAATTCCGATTACAGTAGCCGGGATTCCGTCTTTTTTACGTTTAAAATCCACAATTCTATATTTTCTCTTAACTCCGCCTCCGCGGTGTCTTACAGTAATTTTACCCTGATTGTTACGTCCGGCTGTCTTATTCAAAGATACAACTAAGGATTTTTCCGGAGTTGTCTTTGTGATTTCTGAGAAATCAGAACCGGTCATATGTCTTCTGGATGGTGTATATGGGCGGTATGTTTTAATTCCCATTACTCTATCTCCTTTCGTTACTTCTAATTATTAGTGTCACGGAATTGCACCGTTTAATCAGTTTGTTCTTACAGTCCCTGGAAGATTTCAATCTCTGCTGAGTCTTCTGTTAACTGAACAATCGCTTTCTTTGTTTTCGCTGTCTTTCCAAATGTCATGCCACGACGTTTTGTCTTGCCATCAAGATTCATTGTATTCACTCCGGCAACTTTTGTTCCCGGGAACATTTTTTCAACAGCTTCTTTCACCTGATTCTTTGTAGCTTCTGTGTGAACTAAGAACGTGTATTTCTTATCAGCCATAAGCTCCATTGTTTTTTCTGTAATTACCGGTTTAAGGATTACATCATAATACTGAACGTTTGCCATTATGCGTACACCTCCTCAATCGCTTCAACAGCAGCTTTCGTAGCGATCACTGTGTTGTATTTCAGGATATCATACACATTGATTGTATTTGTTTTGGCTGTCTTAACATCAGCAATGTTTCTTGCAGAAAGTTCTGCATTCACATTTCCATCTTCCAATACAACTAATGCTTTAGATACTGACAGGTTGTTTAATACTGCCTGGAATTTCTTTGTCTTGATTTCATCAAAATTCATCTCATCAACTACGATGAATTTGTTTTCTTCTACTCTGGAAGTAAGCGCAGACTTAAGAGCTGCTCTCTTTTCTTTCTTGTTCATCTTGAAAGAATAGTCTCTCGGAACCGGTGCGAATACTACGCCGCCGCCTGTCCACTGCGGAGCTCTTGTAGATCCCTGTCTCGCATGACCGGTACCTTTCTGTCTCCACGGTTTTCTTCCACCACCGGAAACTTCAGAACGAGTTTTCGCTTTCTGCGTTCCCTGGCGATTATTTGCAAGCTGGTTAACAACTGCCATGTGTACAAGATGTTCGTTAACTTCTACACCGAAAATAGCGTCGTTCAGTTCGATTGTACCAACTTCTTTGCCTTCGATATTGTAAACAGATACGTTTGCCATCTGTGTGTTCCTCCTTTCCTAGTGCAAATCTTAGATAGATTTTACAGATTCCTTAATAGTTACTAAAGATTTCTTTGGTCCCGGTACGGCACCTTTTACTAAGAGCAGGTTGTTCTCAGCATCTACTCTTACAACTTCAAGGTTCTGAACTGTAATTCTCTTTGCTCCCATGTGTCCCGGCATTCCTTTTCCTTTGAATACCTTGCTCGGGTCAGAACAAGCACCGTTTGAACCTGCATGACGATGGAATTTAGAGCCATGCGCCATAGGTCCTCTGTGCTGATTGTGTCTCTTGATTGCACCCTGGAATCCTTTACCCTTTGAAATTGCTGTTGCGTCAACTTTGTCGCCAGCCTCAAAGATGTCAGCTTTAATTTCCTGAGCCAGCTGATATTCATCAGCGTTCTCGAATTTGAATTCTCTTACGAATCTTTTTCCTGTTACGCCAGCTTTGTCAAAATGTCCTTTTTCAGCTTTTGTAACACCGTGTCTATGCACGATTTCTTTCTTTCCGTTCTTGTCCACGTTAACGATCTTTTCTTTCTTGTCAACGAATCCAACCTGAACAGCACTGTAACCGTCATTCTCAACAGTCTTGATCTGTGTCACAACACAAGGACCTGCCTGAAGAACAGTTACCGGAGTCAATACTCCATCTTCGTTGAAGATTTGAGTCATTCCGACTTTTGTAGCTAAGATAGCTTTCTTCATTATAATTACCTCCTGTGATTTACAGCGGAACATCGGATTGATGTTCATCCTAAATTTTAGGAATTACTGTGTTCTTATTTTGTTTTCATTTTGATATCAATATATACACCAGCCGGCATTTCCAATCTGGAAAGAGCATCAACCGTCTTCTGTGTCGGTGCAATGATATCAATCAGTCTCTTATGAGTTCTCTGTTCGAACTGTTCTCTGGAGTATTTGTATTTGTGAACCGCTCTTAAGATTGTTACAACTTCCTTCTTTGTCGGAAGCGGTACCGGTCCGCTAACCTGTGCTCCATTCTTCTTTACAGTTTCGATGATTTTCTTGGCAGATGCATCAACCAGCTGATGGTCATATGCCTTCAATGTGATTCTCATTACTTGACTTGCCATAAAAAAAGTCGCCTCCTTTTCGTACTTAAACCTCAGTACGACAAGCGGTGACTGTACACTTCCCCGTGTGTGTCGTGAGAAACTCACACGTTGTTACCGCATCTCAGCGGCTGTTATGATTCAGTACAGTGACTTGTCGCCAGTTTCCTAACTTGACATTCGCTCCACGGAAAACCTGCCATATCAGGCAGCAACCTCACGCTTCACAGCTATCATGTCACAGCTTTTTCAGTATACAAGATATCTTTCTTATTTGCAAGGCTTTTCCGAAAAATATTGTATTTTTTTAGGTACAATCCCACCAACCGTATGCATTTATAAAAATACATTTTTTTGCATTTCGCTTATTGACACCATCACAATAAAGTGTTATAGTGTAACCAACTTAATCGAAAGCAATAAACCAAGGACGGTTTCCAAGAAAGTTGGATATCGTCTTTTTTTATTTTTTCAATTAGGTATAAACCGATTGGTTGCTGTTGCAGTTATATCATTGCCGATTGTTTCCCCCAAGAATAATCCCGCGATGGTAAAACTCAATTTATATATACTTCCTCTTTCGAGGAGCATTCCCCAGCTTTGTATATAGACAAGACTGCAAGGCAACGAGGAAAAACCTCTCAATGACATACCAAAAAGAAAAGGCACGACTGTGGTCGTGTCTTTTCTTCTATTTATAAAAGCAGTATCAATATATCAGATTCTGCCTTTATTTTCAACCTTTATACATTTTTTATTTTTCCGGTGCCAGAAAATATACATGATATTGTTCTTCATCGATCTCCGGGAACGGAATAAACTTGATACCGTCAGCTTCAAAATGCAGTGATTCTTTTTCCGGTTGGAACCTCTCCAATTTAGGGAGTGCAAAAAATTCCCCTTTGTCAGATTGTGCAGCCAGTATATAGGGACCATATGCCAGATTAACATAGTTCGAATCCGATGCATGTTCTACAATTCGGAATTCCATAGGCAAATGAATCAAAATCTCGTCACCTTTTTTCAGATATTCCGGAATCGAAAGGTATCCTTTTTCCAATGCCTTATTCCTTATTTCCGTCTGATTAATCCAAACTGTAAATTGTCCTACTCCCCATGACGGAATGTGAATTTTCAAATGTCTGTCCATATTTTTTCCGCACAAGATTTTCACAATGCCATCTGACTCGTTAGTGCTGATTTCAAGCTTTTCTTCACCATCAAGGACAGAATCTATGAACAGATTAACAAGGATTTCTTCCTTATTATATGTGTATATATTTTCCATATAACGAAAGCGACTTTCCATACCTGTCCCATGACAGCATGTGTTCTCCGTAGTAGAGTACACCTTGCACTGTCCGGGTCCGAGAGGCATAAAATACGTCGTGCCGCCATCTGCCTTATGGCTGCTGGATGTAAGAATATGATTGCGAAGAGTATTATCGTAATAATCCATCATACTTCCATCCAGTGTATAAGAGAAGATCTGCGATGTGAGCCTCAGCATATTATAGCTTGCACAGCTTTCTGCCGCCTTCTCTGTCAGGTAGGAGCAAGTTGTTCCCGCCCGATGGAACATCTCTGTCTCTCCGGTTCCGCCAATGCAGTAAACATGGCCTCCTGTAACGATATCCCAGAAATTCTTTCCAATCTTCCAGTATTTTTCTTCCCCTGTGGTCTGGAATAAATCCATCGCACCCATAATCTGCGGGATATGCTGATTTGCGTGCATATCTTCCAGTGTATCACATCCTTCTTCCATCGGATAAAACAGCTTTTCATTCGCAAAAAGCCTTGCCGCCTTCAAATGTTCCTCTTTTCCAGTAATCTGATAAAGTTTTACCATCGTCCCCAGCATGCCGCCGAATTCTCCTGCGATATACATGGACCACATCTTATCCAGAGTTTCCTTCGGGAGACGGGAAAGTCGTTCATAAACCCAGTCACCCATTCCTGCAAGTATGCTCATAGCCTTTTTACTTCCACCTATCTGGTAACAGTCGTAAAGTCCGGACATGATTTTGTCAAGCGTATAATACGGAGCCCAGATTGCCGGGTAGCGAGTGTATTTTTCCAGCAGATCAAATTGCTCTTCCGAATACGCGCTCAGAAATCCTTTATGATATTTTCCGGATTTGGCCATTGCCATCTGACACTTTTCCAATTCAGACACCATATAATCAATTTTCTTCTGAAAAGCCGCATTCCCACTCGCACCAAATGCCAGGGCAAGTCCGGATAAATAATGCCCTGTCGTATGCCCCTTCAGCTTGCAGCTTTCTTCGTCCCATCCGGTCATCGGCTGTGCGCCTCTCGTATCAAGAGCGGCTGCCTGTCTGAAATTATAAAGCATCTGATCATCATCAACATGTAAAAGATATTCCAACATTTCCTGCTGTCTTTCATAATATAAAGTTCCGGGACTTAAGCGCACCTGCCGTATTGGAACATACTCCGCTTTTTTCTTCGGTGCATCCACAGTTTCCTTTTTCTTTCGATTATAATGCACAGAAGCATGCGCCTCTTTGCCTGTCCCTTCTACCGTCCCTTTCACGCAGGCTGTCCCTTCTTTGTCCGGCATCTTCACTTGCTCCCATTTCACCGGCACCGTCAAGGTCCTGCCGTCTTTAGTTTCGGCGATTACAACCGACGGGAGTTCTGCTTTCTCACCAATCGTAACTTCACATTTCACTTCATAAATCTTCGTTATAATCGTTTCACGTTTTTCCTGAAGCACAGTTACCTCAAACTCGCGAACTTCACTGTAACCACCCCAAGAAGCTGTTACTCGCAGAATAACTTTTCTATTCCCCATTCCATAAAGAGGTCGATGTACCTTCCCTCCGTCTGAAATAAATCTTTCTTCACCACTATCCCACCGGAACTTGGCACCGTTTTTCCCCTGCAAGGGTAAATCCAGATCCGCTTCTACTGTATTTAAATTTCCTATATAAACAGCATCCAGATCTTCTTTCACGATTTTTTCCGGACTTTTCTCTGTAAATATCATTCTCTCATTGTCCTCCTTACCCGAATCTACCGTCTATTATAACAGAATTCATAAAGAATATCGAGAACCAGTTCACCCAAATACGGTTTCAGCCATGCGGCAAATTTCTGCCACATGGCCAAATCGTATTACTTATCCATTACAAATATAAATTTCACTTCCCCATCCATTCCATCAGAAATTCCGGTAAAACTCTTATATTTCTTCGAAGCATCCAGCATATCATTTAATTTATCAAGAAGTTCCTCTGTATCCCCTCCAAAAGCGGAGACAAGCTTTTCAATTCCCTCTTCGTTAAACCGGATCATTCCGTCATGTAGCTCTCCTGCTCCTTCATCCAGTTTCGTCACACCTTCTACAAGTTCTCCCGAGCCCTGCCTAAGTGTTTCAAGGCCGGTCGAAAGCGTCGCAGAACCATTCATTAATTCCTCCGCGCCTGATGCAAGACTTATCGTTCCCGCCTTGAGAGTATTTGCTCCGTTTTCTGCCGTTTTCAGATTCTCACTCAAACTCTCACTGCCATCACTTACCTGCTGTGCCCCGTCAGCAAGAGCATTCATTCCGCTCTTAAGTGCTTTGGCTCCTCCATTTCCATCTTCACCACCAAGCAACATTCCGGTTCCTTCGCTCAGTCTTCCTACTCCTGCTTCAAGCGACAGCTCCATCTGATTCATTCCCTCGTTCACGGATGCCGCTCCATTCTTCAGAGGCTCATTCAGAGTCGCTGCAAGTGATGCGGCCCCTGCGCCAAGCTGACCCTCTCCACTGCCAAGCGTGGATGTAAGGTCATTCATTCCAGATGCAATTAATGCCGCTGTTGCCTGCTGAGTTTCAAGGCTGCTCTTTATACTCTCCAGATTAGAAATCACTGCACCAAGCTGTTCCTTCAAGGTCTCATCTTCACAATTTTCTTTTAACTGCATGAGCGTCGCAATTTGCTCACTTATCGAATCCGCAGAACTACTTTGTGCGAGCTGTGTTGTCGCCTGCGACAAATTCTGCGCTGCCTCTTTTGCCTGACCGATTCCTCCCGCAAGCGCACTTGCGCCCTCTGCCGCACTGTCGATACCATTTTGCAATGCAGTTACGCCTTCACGTAACTGAGCGATACCTGCCAAAGCTTCTGACCCAAACGAAGCAATTCCCTGATCAAGACTTTCTATTCCGCCATAGAGCTGATTCATTCCCGCAAGTGTACTCTTTGCTCCATCTGAAACTCCCCGGGCTCCGGACGCCAGTGTTCCCGCTCCCGATGACAAGGCACCGGTTCCTGCCGCAAGTGTTCCGGCACCTTCTTTCAGTTCCGAAGCTCCCAAAGAAAGCGACGTTGTTCCCGCGGCCAGCTGATTTCCTCCATCTGCAAGTTCTCCAATCCCATGGAATAATAAACCGGAAGATTCAAGAAGTGTATCCAAACCGTCTTTCAATTCTCCCGAGCCTTCTACAAGCCTATCAGCAGCACTTTGCAATTCCGACATCGAATCCTTCAAATCATCCAAGCTGTCGAATTTATCCGTACTTACTTCATTAAAAATATCATTGGTGGCAATTGAAATTCCTTCCACCGCTTCATACTCTGTCACATCGGCTTCTATTTCAAAACAGTCCGGAATATCCAGTTCACTAATACCAAGAGTTTCCTTCATTTCCGGAATACCAATACCAATTGCAAGTTCTCTTTCTCCATCTGATATCATTTTCCCGTTTGTCACTGTAACGTTGGTAAATTTATCCGCGTCAAGGATTACTCCCGTCACCATCGCAAACGGAGTGTAATCTTCTCCGTCTTTTCCGGTCAAATTCTGGTACTCATAGCGAATTTTCAAATGTCCGCTTTTCCCTTCAAGCTCTTCAGCCGAAACTTTTTTTCCATCCAGTTCGTAAGTGATTCCTATTCCAACCGGAAGCTTCTTATCCGTTGTCCCCTGATAGCAGATATCACTTCCGTTTACATCCCAGGTCAAAGAGGTACCATTCTGTTTAAAGGTTTCATCACCTTTGACATTTACAATATCCTTTAAATCGGAAATATCCTTAAGCGTTGTCAAATCTGTAATATTTTTAAGCTGGTCTGACACTTCAACCGTTTTCTTCTTTCCATTCGCATCAAGCTTTACATAGACCGTTTCATTTTTCAGTACTTTTTCTTCTTCCGAAGAAACCTCTAAGGAATTCACTTCATTTGCCTCATCTGCTGCCTGTGCATACATCGTGGTTCCCTGTACCCCGCCGGCTACCATAGCTGTCATAACCGCAACTGCCATCAAAGTACGAAATTCTCTATTCTTCATAATTCACGCCTCCTGTTATAGTTCAGCAGCCACAGCTGCCATTTTTTGTTTCTTTATTTTTCGCATTTCTCCCGTCGTCGCACAGATCACTTTATCAAAAACCATGAGCATGGACGGAAGAATGAATATTACAACGATCATACTGATAATCGCGCCCCTTGCCATCAGCGTGCAAAGAGCTGAAATCATATCGATGTCTGAATACATTCCAACCCCGAATGTTGCCGCAAAGAACCCAAGTGCAGACACGATAACCGAAGTAATAGATGTAGAAAGCGCAATCTGAATTGCTTCTTTCTTCTCTTTACCGTGACAACGTTCTTTCTTATATCGTGTTGTCATCAGAATTGCATAATCCACAGTTGCTCCAAGCTGTATGGTTCCAATGACAATGGATGCGATAAACGGCATCTTCGTTCCGGTATAATACGGAATTCCCAGATTGATGAAAATTGCAAATTCAATTACCGATACAAGTACAATCGGAACAGACACGGACTTAAACACCAATGCAATGATGAGGAATATTGCCACAATAGATATCGCACTGACCACTTTAAAATCTTTATCCGTAATCGTAATCAGATCTTTCGTACAGGGCGCTTCACCGATCAGCATCGCTGTCGAATCGTATTTTTTAATAATACTGTTCAGTTCTTCGCACTGGGCATTCACCTCATCCGTCGCCGTCTTATATTCAGACTGTACCAGAAACAGCTGCCAATCGCCTTCTTTCAATTGGCTCGTCACCTCATCCGGAATCATATCTCTCGGAATCGCCGAGCCAAGGATACTATCCAGTCCCAAAGCAAATTTGACGCCTTTTACATCCGACATTTCATTCAGCATCGCCTTTGCATCTTTGGAAGATAAATCCGCATTTGCCAGAACCATATGGGTTGCATTCATATCAAATTCATCTGACAGTTTTTCATTTGCAATAATACTATCCAGATCCTTCGGCAAGGTTGCATCAAGATTATAATAAACGTCCGCTTTTGTATATCCCAAAAACGCCGGAATCAAAACAACCACAAACGCCGCAACAAATGCTTTGTAATGTTTTGTAATAAATGCCGCCGGTTTTTCCATCTTTGGCATGATATTTTTGTGCGTTGTTTTCTGAATCGCTTTATCAAACACAAGGATAAAGGACGGAAGAATCGTGACGCAGCAAAGTACGCCGAAAATAACACCTTTAGCCATAACGATTCCCAGATCTTTTCCCAATGTAAAGCTCATGAAGCAAAGCGCGATAAAACCGGCAACCGTTGTGATCGAACTTCCGACCACCGATGAAAATGTATTGGAAATGGCGTGCGCCATCGCCCGCTCTTTATCTCCCGGAAACCTCTGCTGATTCTCCTGATAACTGTGCCACAGGAAAATAGAATAATCCAGCGTGACACCAAGCTGCAGAACCGCACTCAATGCTTTTGTGATGTAAGAAATTTCTCCCAGGAAATAATTCGTTCCCATATTATAGGCAATCGCCATACCGATACTGAGCATAAAGAAAATCGGAAGGATCCAGCAATCCATAAATATCGAAAGCACGATGCAGGTCAGCACAACTGCTATCAGCACGTAAATCGGTGTTTCTTTTTCCGATAATGCTTTAATATCCGTTACCACCGCAGACATGCTGCTTAGGTAACACTGATCATTCGTTATCTTCCGTATTTCAGTAATTGCATCCATCGTACTGTCAGCAGAGGTGGTATCCTCAAAGAAGATCGCCATCAATGTGGCATCATCCGTATTAAATACATCCTTCAGCCTATCGGGAAGGATATCAATCGGAAGCGACAGATCCGCTATCGAATCATACCAGATGACATCAGCTACACCATCCACCTCTTCTATTTTATCTTTTACTTCTGCAACTTCTTTTGACGTCATTCCTTCCACGATTTCCATGGCAAAAGCACCCTTCCCGAAGTCCTCCTGTAAAATATCCTGTCCTTTCATCGTTTCAATATCATCGGGCAGATAATACAGGATATCATAATTAACTCTGGTTTTAAGATAGCCCATTGCCGAAGGGATCAGCAGAAGAATACCAAGTGCCAGAATTGCGACTCGGTATTTTACAATGAGTTTTCTTATTTTATTCATAGCGTTCTCTCCTTTATTATTGACTTTTGGTCATTTTTCTTTTTCGCGTTCTCACTATATGCCAAAAATGACCATAAGTCAATAATTTAAATATAAAAAATTGACTTTTAGTCATTTCGCTTGTATAATGTTCTTGTAAAGGAGATAAATTATGGGAAAAGTAGATGAAAACAAACAATTGAAATTAGACGCACTCTATCGAAGTGCCTACGATTTATTCATAGAACAGGGAACTGAAAAAACCTCCATCAGCGACATTGCCAAAAAGGCCGGAGTTGCAAAGGGAACCTTCTATCTTTATTTTACAGATAAATATGAATTGCGGGATCATCTGATCTCCCGGACTGCCGGAAAGCTCTTCTTAGCCGCATGGCAGGCATTAGAGTCTTCCGATATTCCGGCATTCGAGGACCGGATTATTTTCATTGTGGATTTTATTCTGGAACAAATGCAGGAGAACAAGGCGATGCTACGCTTTATTTCTAAAAATCTAAGTTGGGGAATTTTCCGCCAAGCGATTCTTTCGAGCGACGATGAAGCAGATATCAACATTATGGAACTCTACCGCACAAGACTTCTCGAAAATCCAGCAGTTAAACTCAAAGCACCTGAAACTATGATGTTTCTCATCATTGAACTTGCTAGTTCCACTTCCTACAGCACGATACTGGAAAATGATCCGATTCCATTTGAAAGCTTGAAGCCATACCTCAACGAAAGCATGCGGGCGATTATAAGAAATCATATCATTACTTAATAAGTTCAAAAAAGAGACCTATTACGCGTCTCTTTTTCTCATCTTCAGCTTTAAAAGCGCAGTCACTTTTCTGGCGTCAAGCTGAGTCACATTGTTTTCCCCGACTACATTCGTCTCAACACCTTCTGCGCTTTTGTTAATATCCAGAATTCCATCCAGATAATCATTCGTGACAACAAACTGCCCAACCGTACCACTGAACTTAAGCCCGGTCACCGGAATGCCGCGGATTTCCATCTGCTCGACCGTATTGGCAAAATCCACGTCACTGTTTCCCCATCCGTCAGAGGATAAAATCACTCCGTCAGCACGCATTGCTTCCGCCCAGACCGCGGCGCGGGTCCCCACCAGAATCTTATCTTCATTATCATCCGGAGTTCCCACAATCATAATTCCCATCAGATCCAGATCTTCATCTGCTGATACCACATCGAGAAGTGGATCACGAAAATGGTGCAGGGATGTTTCTTTTGTAGATGGTCCTATACCCATAGTCTTTCCTCCTACTGCATAGAACGGATGATTCCGTCCCTATATTCGTTCGGTGTCACGATCACCGGCATGTTTCCCATATCAATGATCGAATGCCCGCCCTCTGTGCCGGAAGGCTCCTTTGCAAAAAGCGAGGTGTCATACATCGCACCTTGTCCGGCAACCTGCTTTACGATCAGCACACGTTTCTTCCCGGGCCGCACGATATCATGGTATTCATGGCGCTCGCTGCAGAGGTCTCCTCTGAATTTCTTCATCTGTTCCCGGAAAATCTGAATAAATTCATCACAGGCTCTGTGTGCGGCAAGAACGCCTTCCCGTTCTTGTCCCATTCCAGCTTTCAGAACGACATCAAATGAAAGAATATAATCCTCATCCCCCGGCGTTCCCGCCCGGTTCAGATACAACTTTTCCTTCAGATTCCCCTCGGAAGATCCGAATTCATGCGTCTGCTTTCCATTTACATCTACCCCGGTCAGAATCACGTACACTCCGGTAAGGGTATGTGTGATTCCTTCTCCGATTTTTCCAAGAACCTTGGTCGAAATCGGGATGATATCCATAATTGTGTTCGTGTAACGATCATGGTCGTGAGGCGGAATGATCTGAACATCTATTTTCTCAAGTTGCGGATGCTTTGCCAGAATCTCTTGAAGGATTGCTCCATCTATTACCATCCTGCCATCCGGCATCACCCGGTTTTCCTGTCCATAAGATACGTCCTGTACGTGAAATGCCTTGATTACAAGGCGGCGTAAATCTTTTTCCACTGCCTTCTCCTTTAAAAAATATGTTTTACTAACTTCATCTTTTCGTATTATAAAATATTTTTTTAGAAAAGTGTAGATATTTCTATGAATAAAGGCCTGCTCCTCAACAATTTAACGCGTCAAGAAATAGGCCTAAACATTTTCACTTAATTTATCTCTTTAAATAAACATGATATGACTGCAGATCCACTTCTGCAAAAGGAATCATTTCTTTTCCTTTTACAACAAAATGCATTGGCACTTCACTTTTCTCAATAGTATCTATTGGTGGTAATTGCATAAAGTCCTTCTCTTCTGAAAGTATTGCCATAATATATGGTCCATAAGCAAGATTGACAAAATGTTTATCTGATGTATTTTCAATCACCCTCAGTTCCATCGGTAATTTCAGTTCAATCTTATCACCAGATTCAAGGCACTGTTCTACAACAGCATATCCATTTTCAACCACACAATTGTGTAATTCCACTCCATTAATCAATATTTCAAATGATTGTTCCGCCCAGCTCGGTATATGAATCTTAAGCTTTTTATTTAAATTACTTTTACACAAAACGACTGTTGTCTCACTGCCATACTCACTTCTCTGTTCCAGTTTTACTTCTCCATTAAGTTCAGAGTTAATCCATAGATTAATGTAAATATAATTTTCATCATATGCATAAATATTTTCCATATAACGGAAACGACTTTCCATTCCCGTTCCGTGGCAACATGTATTTTCTGTTGTAGAATACTCTTTACTCTGTCCCGGACCAAGTGGCATAAAATATGTAGTACCTCCATCGTTAGTATGGCTGCACGATGTCAAAATGTGATTTCTAAGTGTATTATCATAATAATCCATCAAATTTCCGGACATTGTATATTCAAAGAGCTGAGCAGTTAACCTAAGCATATTATAACTGGCACAACTTTCAGCAGCCTTTTCAGTGAGATACGAGCAAGTAGTTCCCGCACCATGAAACATCTCAGTTTCTCCTACTCCTCCTATAGTATAAATATGCCCATTTGTAACAATTTCCCAGAAATTTTTTGCAATATCCCAATATTCTGCATCCTGTGTTGTCTGATACATATCCATAGCTCCCAGAATTTGTGGGATATGCTGATTAGCGTGCATATCTTCAAGAGTATCATAATTCTTTTCCATCGGATAGAACAATTTTTCATTATAAAACATACATGCAGCCGCTAAATGTTTCTCATTACCGGTCAACTGATAGAGTTTCACCATTGTTCCAAACATACCGCCAAATTCTCCAGCAATGTACATCGCCCACATCTTATCTCTTGCTTCTTTTGAAAGTCTCGAAAGACGATCATAAACCCAATCCCCCATTAATGTAAGAATCGACAAAGCCTTCTCATATCCCGCATACTGATAACAATCATATAATCCTGACATAATTTTATCTAATGTATAATATGGTGCCCATATCTCAGGATAACGCGTATATTGTTCTAGAAGATCAAACTGTTCTTCAGAATATGCACTAAGAAAACCTCTGTGATATTGACCTGATTTTGCAAATGCTTCTTGACATTCACACAATGCATCAACCATGTATTTAATTTTATCTAAAAATCTCTCATCCCCAGTTACCGACCATGCGAGACCAAGTCCAGACATATAATGTCCAGTCGTGTGTCCTTTCAATTTGCAAGACTCTTCATCCCAACCAGTCATCGGTTCTGCATTTAGCGTATCCAGCCCTGCTGCTTTTCTGAAATTGTACAACATCTGATCATCATCTATACCAAGTAAATATTCAACCATTTTCTTCTGATAATCATAATAAAGACTACCTTCAAGAAGCCTTACTTGATTCAGTGGGAAATATGTTCCTTTCTGTTTTGGTGCCTCTTTTCTTATCAACTGCTTTTTATATTTTATTTTTGCATAAGCATCTTTATCATTGTCTTTCAGTTTTCCTTTTACAACCACTACACCTTCTGTATGTAAAGGTTCATAGTTATCCCATGTTACTGCCATTGTCATACAACGTCCATCCATAGTATCTACAATAACAACTGAAGGTAATATTTTTTTCTCGCCAAACTCAGCGTCCATTTCCACATCATACACTTTAGCCACAATATTTTCCTTTGTTTGCTGTAGTACGGTGGCTGTAAACGTCCTTTTTTCACTGTAGTTTCCGCAAATTGCCTCTACAGTCAAATCAACGTTACGGTTTCCCATTCCATGTAATGGACGATGAACTATGCCATTCACCTCAATAAAACGTTCTTCCCCAGTTGTCCATATTAATTGGGAACCATACTTTCCCTCACTCGGCAAGTTCAGGTTGTCTTCTACAGTGTTTAAATTACCAATATAGATTGACTCCAAATCCATTTGAACAATTTTTCTTACATCTTCACTCATGTTTACCTCCTTTTACCTGTCACTATTTATTTTATCTTTATGCAGGCTCGTATTTTACTATTTGACACTTTGTTATATCCGTGTTAGAATTCATATATCAACCATAGAAAGAAGGAATGATATGAATACTTTATTTAACCTTGACGGACCTGTTATGACCTTTTTAAGCAAATTCTGTGATCTTCTAATCGTCAGTATCCTCTGGATTATTTTCAGTTGCCCCATTATTACTATTGGTCCCGCAACTTCCGCATTATATCATACTGTCCACAAAGTAATTTTCCAAAATGAAGGTTATCTATTAACTACTTTTTGGAACTCTTTCAAATCTAACGCGAAACAGGGAATTATCTTAACTTTATTAACCACTTTTCTTATTCTGTTTGCTTTCGTTTGCTTTAATTTTTCTAAAAGTATGGAATTTGACAGCGTGCTTGGTTTGTTATACTTAGTCATTACTGCTTTCGTTTCATTCTTCACATGCATATTATGTACATATGGTTTCCCCGTCCTATCACGGTTTTACATGAAAACCATTGATATAATCAAAACAAGTATTGCACTGGCAGTAACTCGTTTTGGCTTCACCCTCCTACTGATTATCATTTTTCTTTTATGTATTGTAGCTTCATACATTGCACCTGTAACTATGTTTTTGCTTCCCGGTTGTTATGCTATGGCTGCCGAACGTCTAATTGAACCCGGTTTCAAAAAAGCGCTTGACTCTCTTGAAAAAGCGAAATCTATTGATGAGCATAAAACAGATCCCAATAACTAATACCTGGTTTCAATTTTCTCTCCGCTGATTAGTCGTTGCAAATCACTTAATACCAACTCAAGCTTTGAAGCGGAGAGTCTAAAACCCTTCTCCCCATTATTATATGTTGCATATAATTTTCCATTTCCTTCCTGGTAATATGACACAATATCTCTATTACCATCTTCGTAAACAAATCTAATTTCAGCACTTACCTGCATATTCGTTACCGATGGTAAATTATCGAATAATACTTCATCTGCCGAAAGGCTAATTACTAAATAATAATAATTCTTAAAATTGTCTATCTGTAATTCTTGATTTTCAAAAAATACCTTACTTTCTTCTTCCTCGCTTTCAATCTCAATTGAAAACGTTCCTCTTTCAGCATCATATATTTCCAGTTTTTGTAAGCTTCGAATGTCTGGTACTGCAATTGTTTTACTTACCAAACTTTCCTCGGAAGATTCCATCCATGCAACCGTTTCTTTTGAACACTTATAAATGATAGCAGTATCTTGCTTCCATACATAAACATTTCCATCCTCATCTGCTTGCGATACTGACAAAGTAATTTCTTTCTCATTTTCTTCTTCATCTTGATATATTATCTGCGCAGATATGTAAGGTTCCTTAAGGTCGTACTTCTCTATTTCACTTGAATCCGGCTTTATCTTGACAATCTCTTCTGCTTCCATATTAAACACAAATGTCAAAAACTGTTCATATATATCAGCAGTTGCCGGATATTGCAAAGGCGATACCAATTCATAAGAGTTCACCATGTAACCTGCAAGTTCCTGGCTCTCAGCAAGTTTGATTTCAAGAGGCTTCTCTCGTTGTTCTCCTTCAATCTTAACCGATGTGACCAAATAATCGTCCGAGCCGTCTTCATATGATGGAGTAATCTGCTTAGATACAAAAGTGTATTTGTCATAAAAAAACACTTCAACCTTACTTTCTTCCATAGTATATACTTTATCATTCCATTCGACATATCGAACTTCTTTTTCATCAGGGACAACATCTCCAAGCATAAGCACGAATTCTTCCTGCTTTGATTTTATCGTTACAGTAGCTGAGGGTTGGTCAAGCCCAAAATCTGTCAGCCTTTCTATACCATTTTGAACCTCACTTTCACTTTGAATTTTTGACAAACAATTTTTTAATTTACTGATCACTGATGAGTCCAGCGGAACCCCATCCAGATCATTTATACTGATTTCCCCATTCTCACATGTAGCGCAATATCCTCCTGACATATTCTCAACCACAATTGACTCAAGTACATTCATTTCTGTATCTAGAAGAATTACTTTTTCATCTTTTTCAATTGATTTCTGATCCGGATCTCCCAACAAAACTCCAGCCCCTATCAACAGAATCAGGCATACACCAATCATCAGAATTATCTTTTTTTGTTTCTTCATTCACAGCCCTCTTTTCTAACAATTTTTTCTTTTCATCCACACTACAATACCAGCTGCGAATACCACCACCGGAAGGATAACCATAAATATCCACACATACATATTTGTTCTTGCCCCTGTCATCGAATGCATAGGCATACTAAATTCTTTTGTTTCTATATAATATCCCGTATCACGGTTATTCAATTTACGAAATACACCCAATATATAATCTGAATTTGCAAATGTATCACTTGTAATTAAGCTTTCGCTAAATGCCAGAGCCGATCCTGAAACCACAACATTTGATGTATTAACTTCAGTCCCATACCAGTCATGACTTGACATAACCATTCCTTTGACATCTCCAGTTACTAACTCGTTTGTTACTTCTGTTTCACCAAGTTTTATCGCACCTGATGTTGTCGAGAAATTCAATAGAACAGAAGTAGTATAATTATCTTTTGTATCAAACAATACATCCACCGGTCGACAAAGCGCCATAATCGTCAAATCATCCCCCGTCAAATTTTCTGCATAATCCTTGTCTGCATACTGAGCAATTGGATAATAGAACTTGTCATAATAGAGGCTTTTATTCGCTTCAAATGCATACCCCTCTCCCAATGCAATTCCCCATTCATTCAAAAATTCTTCTAAACGAGGCAATTTTTCTATCGTTGGATCTAAAAATACAAACAAACTTTTCCCTTGCTTTCCATCATTATCCAACCATGTTCTTAAGCTTTTCAGACTGATTTCCTCTAGATCTCCTTGCGGAGCATATAAAATAGCAGTTTCTGCATCTTTACTTATCTCTCCGGTAAGAAGTGATTGTTCCTCCACATCATATTGGTTAGCTTCCAGCAATTCTACTAATTCATTTGGGTATGTTTTTCCATACCCTGTTAATACAACCGCCTTCGTTTTCGCTTCAGATGTAACCGTAACAATTGCATTCGTTATCATCTGCTCTACTTTTGACCCTGTAATTGTACTTCCAGAACTATCATATTCATACATTTCCTGCAAAGACAATACTTCTGTGCCTTTGTCGGACTCCACTAAAATGTCATATGCGCTAAGATTTAACTCTGGATATTTTGCAATATATGTCGGATTCTCAACTAAATCAACAAACTCCACTTCTACCTTATCTGAATTACGCTCATATTCCAAGATATTCTGATATGCCTGCACCAGATAATAGCTTCCAGAAGCCATGGATTCCTCATCAACAAAAACCGTTATTTTCACATTACTTTCCAATTCTTTCACACACCGTATCGATTCTTCCGTAATGGCATATCTTTCATCCTCTGTTAAGTCTTTACTCCATTCATATTTATCTGTCAGTTTATCAACAACAATGTTAGCCGCCACAATCAAAACAACTCCCAAAATACTGATTGTAGTTGCCAATACTCCGTATTTTCTTCTTCTACTTATCGATTTCATCTTTGTCCTCACTTTCTTTACCTTTATCGTCCACTCCATCTTCTTTTCTCCAAAACTCTTTCCGTTAAGAAAAAGAATACTGCTGCAAAACTAATAAAGAAAAATAAGTCTGATACTCGAAATATTCCAACTGTTAAATTGTAGTATCGTGTATAAAATGAAATACTGTATAATCCGGCTCTAATTGGTTCAAAAGGTATAAAATTTGCTATTGAATTCAATGAAATAACTACAATCATAGCAGTAAACCCTCCTATTGCTGCTATGATTTGATTTTCAGTCTGCGCAGAGATAAACATACAAAGCGAAATTCCTGCCGTACCCATTAATGAAATCCCTACCACATTTCCCAGAATGAGTTTCCAATTCAAATCAGCATATGGTGCAAGCGCTACCGCATGTAACAAGGTAACGCCAATTCCAAGCAAATACACTACTATTGCAGCAAAATATTTTCCCGCTACAATTTCTGACAAAGAGATTGGTGATGAGAACAAAATCTGATCCGTTTTCTGCTTTCTATCTTCACTCATAAGGCGCATAGTCAAAATTGGAGTGAGCAAGAGGATAATCGTATATAAGAATGAAAATTCATAATTCATTTCTGCACTTCCATTTAAAATAATAACCGTATATTGATATCCAGCCAAAGCATAAAACGCCGCCAAATATACATATCCAATCGGCGAAATAAAATAGGAAGCCAATTCTCTTAAAAATATTGCAGTCAACTTTTCATTCCTCCTATCTTTTTTTTCCATCTGTTAGTTTCAGGAATATATTTTCAAGACTCATATCTGACATCTTAAGTTCCAAAAGTAACCAAGGGGTATCTTTAAAATACTTTGCTATGCTGTGACGTATATCCAAGTTATCTTTCGCATGAATTTCAAATGCACAAGTATTCTGATCCACGGCAGGAAGGACTTCAACCGAAGCCAGCTCTTTCATCTGTTTCAACGCATTATATATCTTACCTTGAGGACCTTCCACAACAATCTTCAAACAATTTCCATGTAATTGTCTGGACAAATTCTCCGGGCTATCATTTGCAATCAATTTTCCTTTGTTTATTACAACTACCCGATCACATACAGCCTGCACCTCAGACAAAATGTGACTTGAAAGTATTACTGTATGCTTCTTTCCAAGAAGCCGAATCAGATCACGAATTTCTATCATCTGTTTAGGGTCTAAGCCTACTGTAGGTTCATCCAAAATCAAAACCTTAGGTTCCCCTATAAGCGCCTGCGCAATACCTATACGTTGTTTATACCCCTTGGATAGGTTTTTAATCACTCTATTATAGACATCCTGTATATGTGCAGCTTTACACACTGCCTCAAGATGTTGTTTTCTTGGCAATCTGCATTTTTTAAGCCGATATACAAAATTCAAATATTCTTTTACTGTCATATCCATGTACAATGGCGGTAATTCCGGAAGATATCCCAGTTCTTTTTTGGCCTCCAAAGGTGATTCCAGTATTTCATACCCATTAATTTTTACCATCCCATCCGTTGCGGAGAGATTTCCGGTAATAATATTCATAGTCGTAGATTTTCCAGCTCCATTTGGTCCTAACAGCCCCATTATTTCGCCTTCTTCCACCTCAAAACTTACATTATCCAAAACTGTCTTACTTCCATATTTTTTTACAAGTCCTTTTACTTCAATCATGTTGTATCCTCGTCATATAATGTATTATTCTATTGCCAGTTCTAGCACGAAGTGTATCACATTAAAAATGCAAAAAGCTTCCTCCAGTCCCTAAAAGGTGCCGGCAGAAGCCTTTACATATTACTAAGATGTCGCAGAATTATTATCCCTTCATACCACTCATAGCAATACCACGAACAATATACTTCTGGCAACAGATAAATAAAATAAGCACCGGAATAATCGCTAAAATTGACCCTGCCATAATAAGATCATATCGTGATGTAAATGAATTTCTAAAAGAGGATAACCCCATCTGTACTGTAAATTTAGCATCTGATGCGATGTAAATAACCGGTCCCATAAAATCATTGTAAGAACTCTGGAACTGGAACACTGCCAAAGTTGCAATAATGGGTTTACAAAGCGGCATAAAAATTTGTGCCCAAATTCTAACGTGACCGCATCCATCAACGATAGCTGCTTCTTCAAGTTCCTTAGGTAATGTCATAAAAAACTGTCTCGTTAAAAAGATTGAAAATGGCGTACCAAACATAATCGGCAAAATCAATGGTACATATGTATCATAGAATCCTAAATCTTTAAACATAAGGAATCTTGGAATTAATGTAATCGCAAACGGAACCATCATAGCCGCAATAAAGCACATGAAAATCGTCTCTCTAAATGGGAAACGTAAACGAGCAAATGCATAGCCTGCCAGTGATGAAAAGATAATATTAAATACTGTAGCAGGCACCGCAATTTTCATAGTATTTAAAAACATCTGCCAAAAACTAATGCTTCCTCTTGACGCTGCCTCAATAAAGTTTTCCACCTTCCATACTTTTGGGAAAAAAGTTGGTGGATATGCAAAGAGTTCTCTCTGACTCTTAAACGCAGATACAATCATCCACAAAAATGGCAAAATAACCAAAATCGCCACTAAAATAACCATGAAATACACGAAAACCGAACCTATTTTCTTCCTTTTCATGATTGCCACCTCCTTTTATTCATCATATTGAACTTTTTTATTCATAACTCTATCCTGCAACAATGTAACTGCCAATATAATCACGAACATAACAGCTGCCATTGCACAAGCATATCCCATTTTTTGATATTCAAATGCATTTGACCACAAATAATAAGATACCGTATATGTAGAATATCCCGGTCCACCTTTAGTCATAATGAATATCTCAGTGAACATCTGGAATGCATCAATAACAGCAGTCAACATTACAAAATAGATAGATGGCATAACAAGTGGTATTTTAATATAAATCAATTTCTGTAACGGTGAAATTCCATCGATTGCAGCTGCTTCATATAATGACTCATCTATTCCCTGAAGAGCTGACAAAAAAATCAACATATTATATCCTGCCCATTTCCATACAGACATAATCGCAATAGCAAACAAAGAATACTTTGAATCCGTAAGCCATCCTATAGGATCCATATGAAACAATTCTTTTAATATAAAATTCAAAATACCGTAATCCGTATTATAAATCCACACAAACAGCAAAGAAACTACTACAATTGGACATACTACCGGAAGATAATATAATGTTCTAAAAAATCCAGCTCCTTTCATTTTACGATCAAGGAGAAGCGCAAGTAAAAAGGAACTAATTACTGACATAGGAACATATATAAGAACCCATTTCACTGTATTACAAAGAGCTGTTTTAAAAACTTCGTCATGAATTAACGTTTTATAATTTCCGAAACCAACAAACGTAGGTTCCTGTAACAAATTCCATTCAAAGAAACTGATAAAGAAAGAACGAATGATTGGATAATACATCATAATGATCAAACTAACTAAAGGTAAAAGGATAAATAAATATCCTGTGCATGCCTCTTTTTGTTTCAGCGTCAATCCCTTTTTAGGCAACTTTGCATTTTTCACGGTCAGACACCTCCATCTTAATTCAAACTTTTATAAAAGGTATCCTGTTTTTGCAGGATACCTTTTCTCTAATTTTTTACTTAAACACAGTTGTATTTGCCTGCTCATCAATAGTCTTAACTGCTTCTTCAATTGTTGTTACACCTTCAAAAGCATCTGACAATCCGGCATTAATAATACTATTATATTCAGCCCACTGTCCTGTTAAACATGCTTCAATCTGAGATTCATTTCCAAGATATTCTGCAGAATTAATGAATGCATCAGATGATGGTGGTGTATTTACATAATCTTCATTTGCCAGCAAATCAGTATAAACAGGTAATGATAATGCAGATTCCATAACCAATGCAAGTCCTTCATCACTCATCTGATAAGACAGAAGATTTGCTGCAATATCTTTATTTTCGCTTGTTTCTGCAATACAAACCATACTACAAATAAATGGACAAGTACGTGTTGTACCCTTCGGCATTTCAACAGCATCCCATTCAAAATCACATTCTGAACGGAATGAAGGAATAACCCAACGTCCGGATGGATACATAGCAACTTTACCGATAACAAACAGACGGTCTTCGCTATCACCTGTTGATGAAACAGTTCCAGGAGAAGGTGCTGATCCAGCCTGTACTAAATCATACATTACACTAAGTCCTTCAAGCGCTTCTGGAGATGAAAGATTAGATTTTCCATCTTTGAACCACTCTGCCCCAAAGTTACCCATCCAGTTAATCCAATCTGCACGATAGTTGTTAATGGCTGTACCATAAACATCTACTCGTTCTCCATCGCTGCTCTTTTGAGTAAGCTCTGCTGCGATTTCTTTGTAATCCTCAACTGTCCAGTCATTTGTTGGAACTTCAACACCTGCTTCTTCAAACAGATCAAGATTGAGGTACATTACATATGAAGTCCAATCTTTCGGAAAAGCGACCTGTTTTCCATCAATATTACCAAACTCTAATACACCATCAATGATGTCTTCTGTGAGCTGTGGATATTCTTCCAGAACTCCGTTCATATCTGAAAGCATTCCCGCCTCATAATAGGCTTTTACACCAGCTTCACTTGTCCAGAACAAATCCGGAAGAGTGCCTGCTGCAGCCAGCGTCTGAAGTTTTGTTGCATAGTCAGATGGTACATACATTTGTTCCACTTCAACATTCGGGGCATATGCTTGATATGATTTAAACACGTTCGCATACATTTCACGTTCATAATCATCCCCAGAATGCATGTAAGTAACCTTACCGCTCAATTCTGCCGCTTTAGATGCGCCCTCCCAATTTGTGTCTTCTGCAGAAGCGGTAGGTGTTGATTCTTGAGTTTTTTCTTCTTCCTTTTTGCCTCCACAGCCTGCCAGTGCCACTGACATAGTTAACGTAAGTGCCAGTGCCAAGGTTTTTTTCAGTGTCTTTTTCATGTTTTTACTCCTTTCTTTTGTTTATTACTTAATGCGTGAAAGCATTAGCAATCATTTGACCGGAACATCTCGCAAGTAAGTTCTGTCCCTTTTCTTAAATACAATGGAATCCGGCTAATCGGCGTCTCCGCTACTATTTCAAGTCCACCCGAATATTCCTCTCCTGTAAATACATCTACCCAAATTTCATTTCCCGGAAAATATACTTTTCTTTCTCGTCTTCCCAACTCATATACCGGACAAACCATAATATCAGGTCCAAACATATATTGGTCAAAAATATCGTAATTTCTTTCTTCTGGATACTCATAAAATAATGGGCGCATAAGCGGTGTGCCACTTTTCGAAGCAAGCTTCAGATTTTCATAAATATATGGCCTTATCCGTTCTCTTATCTGCACAAACGCTTTCATAATCTCATACGCTTCTTCGCCATAGCTCCACACTTCATTAGGTCCGCCAGAATAGCAAAATCCCTCAAGACTTACCGGTGAGGAAACCGGACGATCTTCACGATAACGAAATCCATGTATCCTGAATACCGGACAAAATGCACCAAATTGAAACCATCTAATAATACATTCTCTATAATCAGGAGAATCGGGATCTCCACCATGAAACCCACCAATATCTGTAGTCCACCATGGAATTCCACTTATAGCCACATGCAATCCTGTTTTAATCTGACGACGAAGGCTATCAAAATCTGCACAAATATCACCTGACCATAAGACAACCCCATATTTCTGGCTTCCCAAGAAAGCACATCTGATTAAGTTGACAATTTCTGTCTGTCCCGCCTCTTTTTGCCCGTCATAAAATGTCTTTGCATAATAATATGGATAAAGGCTACTAACTTCCATTCCATTTCCCAGCCAATATCTTAAATTGTCATAATCATAAGGTGTAATTTCTGGTTCCGATTCATCAAGCCAAAAATTTTTCACTCCCAAATCATAATAATTTTTCTTCACTTTATTCCAAACATATTCTCTTGCTTTTGGATTTGTTGGATCATAATAAGTTTCCGGCCCACGGCAATACACTAATGTTCCCGGTCCTCTTTCGGATCGTATCAACATATTCTTTTCTCTCATTTCCAAGAAATTCTCACTGCGTGGGTCTACAGTTGGCCAAATAGAAACCAAAAGTCGAATTCCCATTTCATCCAATTCTTTTATCATAGCAGCCGGATCCGGCCAATATTTTTCATCAAATTTCCATTCTCCCTGCTGTGTCCAGTGAAAATAGTCACACACAATCATAGAAATAGGAATCTGTCTGCGTTTATACTCTCTGGCAACTTCCAACAATTCTGACTGCGTTTCATAACGTAATTTTGATTGCCACAAACCGGTTGCCCACATCGGGAACTCTGGTGCGAAGCCAATCAATGTACAATAACTCTTTTCTATTTCATCAGGTGTATCTCCGACTATAACAAGATAATCAATCTGTCTAGCCGATTCTGCGACCCATCGTGTCATTGAAGTTCCAAATTCCACTCTTCCTATCGCGGGATTATTCCATATGAAGCCATATCCCCTGGACGACATAACAAATGGTATTGTGCTTTTTGTATTCTGCTGACACAAATCCAATGTTGCACCTTTCAAATCAAACAAATCGTGTGCTTCTTGCCCTAATCCATAAAAATGCTCGCCTACACTTTGGCAAAAATTCTGTTCCAGATGAAAGAGTCCTCCATTATGTCCCCGAATAATTCTCGCCCCTATATCTCTTTCATTTCTCCATAATTCTTTCAGCAAAAGTCTATGTTCCTGATTAAAAAAAGTGATATGCCCATCACCACTGACCTCGACACAAATTTTCCCATTCGTCAACTGTATGGTTCCATCCTTCCCATCGCAAATTTCAACTCTTGCTTTTAATGGCTCCAATAATGTCCAATCAAGATCAGCAATTTCTCCCGCCGAAGCTCTCACTCTAACAACATTAGGACCATAAGCCTCAACTTGAACGAATTCGCCCTCATGAAAAATTTGAATTTTATCTTGAGTTTTTTCAATCATCTGACTAATCACTCCTTCAAATAATTCATTTCCTCTCCCTCTAAAATCCTATATAATTTTCTCAGAGTATTTTACTCTGCGAAATAAACCGTACATAAGTATGAACTATCTTTAGACTATATTCTACTAATGATTTCAAAATATGTCAAGCAATATGTACGATGAAAGGAGGGTGGGAAAGCAAAGTTTTTGTATAATTTGTGCAAAATAGAGAAAATACATTAAACTTGTACAGTCAATTTTAACGTAATAGAAAGGAATTCCCATATAATGTCAAAACAGAATCTTGAAATTTCTACACTTCCTCAAAATAACGATTATGAAGATTTTGAACAATTATTTAGTAGATGGCTAATCTTGATTAAGCCCAACTTGAAAGAAACTTCTTACAACAAATATTATAATCTTATGAAAAAAACATTTTACCGTTTTTGGGGAAAAAACAAATTTATGAGTTAACAACAGAATATATTCAGAATTACATATTACTGCTTCTAAATGGAGATAATTCACGGCAAGGTCTTTCTACAAAAACAGTCCAAGATACATTTTCATTAGTAAAACGAGCACTTCGTTTTGCTTCTTCCCAACAGATTCCTCTATATTGTGACTTCTCCATGATTTCCATTAGTCCACTCCCACCTTCTTTTAATGTCTTAACTTCCCATGAACAGCAAACACTTATAACGTCCTTGCAAACCCCAACATCATTAAGCGAAGTAGGTATTATGCTAGCTCTTTTTACTGGTATACGCATTGGTGAACTATGTGCATTGACATGGGATAATATTCATCTAAATGAGAGATATTTGGAAATAAAATATACTATGCAACGTATTCAAAATAAGACAAAAAAAGATGGCACTAAGACAAAGGTTGTTATTACTAAACCAAAAAGCAACTCATCTTATCGGTGTATACCACTTCCGGAATTCCTGGCATTTTATTTGAAATCATATCAAAAAAGTGGAAATGAATTCCTGTTAACCGGGAAAATCAATAAATATATTGAGCCACGAACGTTAGAAAACCATTTCAAATTAACTTTTAAAAAATTAAATATTCGAGATGTCAATTTTCATACTTTAAGACACACTTTTGCAACTTGTTGTGTAGAATCCGGCTTTGATATTAAGAGTTTAAGTGAGATTCTAGGTCATTCTTCTGTGAATATTACATTGAACAGATATGTTCATCCTTCAAGTGAACTAAAGAAAAATCAAATGGAAAAGCTGGAGCCTTTATTTTCACATACTGCTAAATAAATTCGCAGAGTAAAATACTCTACGAATTATACTCTTCTGGATAACAATCTTCAAAAGCAAAAAAGAGAACCCTTCGGTTCTCTTTTTTGCTTTAAAGCCTCATAGACTATTTATCTGAGACTTTATATTTCATATCACTTATACTTTCGCAACATATTCATACGGAAGTGAAACTACCTTTCCGGCAGATTCAATGCTCACCAGAGCTTCAAGAGTTGCTTTAACAATAGCTGTCTGCATTTCCACATTGTTCGGCTCTCCTGCATTTGCTCCCATCGGAACAAGCGGAGCTACCGCACGTGGTGAACCGGTCTGACGTACAACCGGCGGAAGTGCCGCGATAATGATAGTCGGAATGCCAGCGGCTTCAATTGCTCTCTGCACCAGAACTGCAGAGCGGTGGCAGGTACCTCAACCAGCGGTGAGGATAACCGCATCCACGCCTTCCTCAACAAACATCTGAGCGATCGCAGGACCGGTTTCACCCTTGAATTTCTCCTGATTTCCGCCGCCGCCCATGAATCCTGCATGAACCGGTGCACAGGCTTTGATAAATCCTTCCTTTGCCAGCTCATGGATTCTATCAATTGGGAACATACAGTTGATGTCTTTGTTCACATCACTGTTGTCATATCCTCCGTGTGAAACCATAAGCTCACTTGACGGCATCGTATCGGTAATTTTTCTCCAGGTAAAATCTCCTGCAAGATTAAATCTTTCCTGTTCTTTATGGTGCACACCTGCCGCTGTAGCAAGTGCAATCGTCATATCTTTTAATTCTTTCTTTACAGGCGCCCATACCGGCGGCGGAGTAATCGGAACATAGATTTCTGACTGCAGCCCTTTAACAACTGTTAAACTCATGTTACTACCTCCTCTAATTGCTATTCACATTCTTCTTTATGAGACTTCATTTCTTCCTGACGTCTCTGATAAGTATCCAGGTTACTTACATATTTGTCATTGGCCTCGGGACCTAACTGTTCAATAAAACTCATATTCCATCCAACTTCCTGTCCCACCACTAATGGATAATCGGTAATCAGCATTCGCATTGGAATCTTCAGATAGCCCAGACGTCCTTTGAGATCGATCCCAACACATCCATCATGAATTTCTACGATTACCCCTTCCATATAAATGATTTTATCGCCATATTTCATGTTCTTCACCTGTTCTTAGTCGTATTTTTCTTTTCTCTTCTGGCTCATCGGCAAAGACTGCTCATTCTTTACCAGTTCCAGCGTATCGTCCATCGTCTCGGAAATTAATTCCACATTGGTTGATTTCACGTTCGGATTCCATTTTCTTTCCGGTTTCTTTACTTCTTCGCCAGCCATTGCAGCTTTCAGCATTGCAAGTGCGCGTACTGCGTCTTCCTTGCAAAGCGTGTTGCAGGCAAGAACTTCATTTTCAATACCAGACTCAGATTTATTATTATCAATCATATGAGTCATATATTTATTTCCAACAACCAAAGCTCCTTGAACTGCGCAGAAAGACATCCCGACAACAGAGATTCCTCTCATACCGATCTGTTCAATATGACTTGCAAAGTCAATGTGGTTGTTTCCAAAGCCTTCTGTTGTGACGAAAGCTCCGTCAACATCCAGTGCTTCCACCATCATGCCGACACGTTTGGATACATAGAATTTTTCCGCATTGATCTGTGGACTTCCCACGAAAATAACACCGCAAAGGTCTACTTCTTCGTCATGGAGCACTTCCGTAACCAGAGGTTCTCTCCAGTAATGTCTTGACATTTCCTTAGAAGCAGGTCCAATGCAGGTCAGTGCATGGATACATCCGTCCAGTACCTCAAGCGGAGAAACCATAACCGGAACATTTCCAAGGTCTACGTTCGGTTTTGCCCCAAGAACGCCGACCGGCTCAACCGGAAGGATCAGGTTATCATGCATTGCGCCCTGTCCCATGATCTCTTTTACGATTACAACCTTCTTCTTTCCAGGTCTTCTTACCTGTTCAAATGTTTCTGTATTTACTACAAGGCTTTCATCTTCAAGCGCTTTTAAAGCCACCCGGATTTCCTGTGTGATCACATCTGTTGCGGTATGTGCTGCAAGCGGGCCCGGTCTTTCCATATTGGTTCCTTCTTTGATCACAACTTCTGTCTTGATAAAGATCTCGCCTTTATCCGGTGCACCCGGACGATTCCACATGATGTTTTCGTCCAGATAGCCTTCGGAAGAACCGAATTCACCAATCTGTACACCGTTGTCATCTGTTCCTGTGACCATCATAACAACACCATCAAGTACTCTTGTTGTTCCGCTTCCGATCTCGTCATCGCCTTCTTTTGCAGCGATTGGCTGAACGTCCATAATTGTCTCAGAATAGGTATGATACATATCCGGTGTAATGATATCAATTTTAAGGCTGTGTACCAACTCCTGAGAAGCAACTGCTTCTTCCTCAATTCCTTCTCTGATGTAAAGAGTCGTGCCTTCAATCTTTGTCTCCGGGCCGCGTTTTACTTCTGTAATCTTATAGTGCTTTCTTGTTACACTTCTTACAACTTTCGGTTCCGGTTCTTTCACCGCCGGTGCTGCCTCCTGAACCGGAAGCTGTGCAGGAACTTCTGCTACTGCAGCACCGCCATTAAAACCCACCGGAAGTTCAATATTGATATCTTTTCCTTCTCCGATATGAATTTTCAAAATACCGGATGCCGCAGATGCCTGGCATACCTGTGCCGGTGCTGCAGCAGATGCTTCTACCGGAGCCGCTTCTTCCTCTTCTTCTATCGGTGCTTCTGCAACTACATTGGCTCCTTCTACCAGATCAGCGGTAAGCGGTGTAAGAGAGTCACAAGTCTTAACCAGAGTTGCTCCCAGAACCTGTTCGATCGTAAGCGCTCCTTCCAGATTCAAAAGTCCTGAATCTACCAGATCATCGAAAATAGCCGGATCTTCCAGATTTGCTGCCTGAATTGTAATTCCGCCTTCTGCTCTGCAACATAATACGGCAGGGTCTTTTGCATGTTCTTTTGCTGTTTCAGCTGTAATTGACATAATATTACCTCCTCGTTACTTGTGGTAGTGTCAAAAACTACCTGTTTTTTTGTCCCAAAATTCAATAAAAACCTTGATTTTATGGGAGAATGCAAATAAAAAGAGCATTGACCTCCCTTTTTCTGGTATAATGT
>NZ_JBQHUC010000025.1:0-44707 GCF_052065395.1 Bariatricus sp. HCP28S3_F11
TGCCGTATTATCGCTGTCAATCTGCCATTAGCTCCCAGACTGCGCGGTCGATTCTTTAAAGGACGGAAAAATAATTTGTCGTTTGCGTCTCCCTCAATTCGCTGTCCAACACACAAAAGCCGAAGCACCTTGCAGCGATTGCTCCATGGGAAGGTTTATCTGACTGCTATCGGGAGATTGCCACACGTGGAGGTGTGATGATGCCGGAGTTTGTCAAGATGCTGTCTGACTCCTTTGCTTCTACGGAAAACGGTGGTATTGAAGATGTTATTGCCATGATGAATAAGCAGCCCACAATATGCAGTTGGTGGGAGGACAAAGAAGCTGATCTGGAAGCAATTGATATACCGGCCTACATTGTAGCCAGCTATACCAATCCTATCCACACCTACGGAACACTGGAGGGCTACCGCCGGATTTCTTCAAAAGATAAATGGCTGCGCATCCACAATACAGGTGAATGGGATGATTATTATCACAAAGGGCATACCGAAGAACTGCGATACTTTTTTGACCGTTATCTGAAAGGTGAAGATAATGGCTGGGAGAACACTCCGAAAGTACGTGTCAGCGTTCTCAATCCCGGTGGTAAGGACATTGTTGACCGTGAGGAGGAAGATTTTCCTATTCCCCGTACCAGATATAAGAGGCTGTACCTTGACGCCGGAGAAAATGCTCTAAGAGAATGTCCGGTTTCATTAGAAAGTTATGTAGGGTATAATTCAGACCGTAAAAGAAGTGGTGTCAGCTTTAGTATGAAGATGTCGGAAGACACAGAGCTTACCGGTTATATGAAGCTGCGGCTGTGGGTTTCTGCTCTTGACCATGATGATATGGATTTGTGCGTAATGCTGGAAAAACGCCGTCCGAACGGACTGAAATATAAATACTCCTTAGGTCCGGGCATGGATACATCGGCAAAAGGTTATATTCGTGTCTCTCTGCGTGAACTCGACCAAGAAAAGAGTACAGAGGAAAATCCAAGACAGTCCATGAAACAGGAACAAAAGCTGAAAAGTGGCGAAATCGTCCCTGTGGATATACTGATATGGCCAATGGGATTGAAATTCAAAAAGGGGGATATTTTGCGTATTACTGTTTCTCCATATAAGACACAGAAAATGTGGACAGGACCATTCAAGCTGAAAATGGCAAAAATAACGATTCCGAAAGAGGGATACACTTATTTTCCGGATGATAAACCTGAAATGTATACGATTGGAGGCTCGGAGATGTTCGCCGGTTCAAAGGTAGACACCGCCAATATGCCGAAAGACCATAATAAAGGCAGGCACCGCATATACACCGGGGGAAAGTACGATAGTTTCCTGTATGTGCCGATTATCCCTGAAAACTGATAAAACATTTCTTATCGGATGTATTTTACTTATTAAGGAGTTTTGCTTATGTGGCTTTGGTTTGTTGAAAAAGGATGGCTGTATTGTATGCTGATCATGGGCATTATATTGACAGTACAGTTAATCGTACATTGGAAAGATTGGAATATACTCAGAAAGCTGGCGGCTTTTACTGTCATTGTTCTTGTATTCCATGTCTGGGAAGAGTGGGTCATTCCAGGCGGATTCCATTATTATTACAATCTTTCTTCGGATGCTATTTTGCGAGATCGGTATCCCATGAATGAACTTACAGACATGATTACCAACTTTGGTGGGGCATTGATTTGGTTTATTCTTGTACAGACGAACAAGTATGAGAGAAAAATGAGTTTTGCTGTGATGTTATTCGGGTATGCAGAAGTAATCATTCATTTGTTGGGAGCAACTTCTTCCCGAACAATGCTGTTGGAAAACGGCATTTACTCTCCGTTTTATGGTCCGGGAATGCTTACTGCTCTTATTTGTTGGCTTCCTCTTGCCATCTCATATACTGTGTATTTTGTAAAGACTCATGTTAAAAAGTGGGATGTGATTGGAGGTGTAACAGTTCTTGTGGTATTAAGTATGCTTTTAATTACAATGCCGGAAAGTCTTCTGAAAAATGAAGATACTCCTTATGTGTATGACAATGCCGGATGGTATGAACAGTGGATAGATGATAGTGGTGAGATTATCAATCGAGGGAAGAAGTAAGAATGGTTACAAATGTGATGGTTCTGCAAAGAGCCCGACAGATTCTTGTTTGTATATTTAGAAACATCGTCTTTGGATACTGCTTTTATTTTGTTTGTAAGAGATATTTATTTTCTATTTGTGATCGTGATTTTATTTAAAATATATGAGCCGTCCAGATGGGCGGCTCGTAGTAATTTGATACAGAATATTACAATTCTAAGCTTGCTGTATTTTTCGGATATCATATTGGGGTGCTACCGTAAGATCAAGCTCGGTAATGGACCACTCCAACCAGTCACCGTGAATAACAGCACGGGCACTGTATCCTGAAATATAAGTATATTCTTTTTCTTCCTCGGTTTGATAAACGTCTTCAAGAACCATCTTATAACTTTTTTCCATTTTCTCATATATTTCCTGATAGTCAGTGGATATGGACGGATCATTGAGCGAATCCCCATAACTGCATAATACATAAACTTTCATAATGCATCCCTTTCTTCTGTTTTGGGGTAAACCAGGAGCTTACCTTTTAGGTCCAACTCCCGGTCTATCCAGTGGTCATTTTCATATACTTGTTTCGTGAGTGTATTGTAGATAATTGGTTCCTTTTCGATATCGTCAAGATCTGCCACGAGACAGTTTTTCCTGGCAATATAGGGATATAAGGCTGCCTCTACTTTTTCCCGTAGTTCTAAAGCCATCAGATGTATAAGAGTCACATCATAGGTCTGTGACATACAGTGGCTGATTTGTTTGATCATTCCTGAATCCTGAATCGTCTGATTGACTACATCTATCTGCTCGTCCATTGACACGTCAGGATTGATCAGTAACTGACCGGCTACAATTGATTTGACAAAGGCAGTGGCTGTCTGAGTTACCTGTGCAATTAATTCCTCGTAAGGAACTTTATAATAGGTCTTCAGGATATCCAAAGGGACATTCTCACGGTTCTGCTTTAGTTTGGAAAGCAGCTTTTCCAGGCTGCTTCCCAGTTCATAAGTAGTCAAGCACACATCACCTCAGTTTCATTCGGTATGTTTTCATATTTCAGGTTATATTGGGTGTTACGGGTTTCGAAAACAATGTTGTTTCTGGAAACTTCCAGAATACGTTCCACAGCAGTTGTCATGAAAGTATGTGTCTGAGTAGAAATCCATGCACGTTCCCCGATTCGAAGCGGCAGGAATAAGGTTCCAGTCACGGTAATTGCCTTTTTATCAATGTTGCTTATCGGTCTGATATTTGTTCTTTTCATGGTGATCACACTCCTTTTTAACAAAATTCTTTCTCTAGTGTTTTTGCCACTAACCTTGCACATCCCATTTCCATCTCATTAAGTGGTGTTTTGGATAAGACAGCCAGAGCGAGAGGCAGTTCCTTGTCATTGCGGATTGGAAACAGTGCCGCTACGGGTTCCCTGTGATGGGAAAGCATATAAAGAGGCTGACTTATATCCAGAACCACCTCATTTCCAGAGGCGATATAAGGCTCCAGTCTTTCCGGAAGGGAAGTGCCTTCTGGAAGATATATCCCTGTTGTTGCAATGACATACTGGGCTGTGCAGATAAAGGCTCCGTGTTTGATTGAACTATAAAGAATGGAAAGAATACTCTGGAGCTTTATGGTATCCTGATGAGGTTCTCTGCATTTTCGAATTCGGATTTCCTGATTGGATAATTCTACTTCCAGGGGATTCCCATTCTCAAGTTTTAAAAGTCTGCGCAATTTCGCAGGAATAACAATACGTCCCTGCGAATCTATGGTGCAGATATCTGAGTATTTCATATGTTCACCTTTCTTTCTAAAAGAAAAGAAGCAGCAAATGCCGCTTCCTTTCCATAAACTTTATGCGTCATAAGGCGATGCCTGTGCCGGGTTTTGATATTGTCCGTTTTGTTGGATTCTTTGAGATTGTTGTTCTGCATAAGCCCGCTTCCCATTTGAAATAAGGGAAGGTGCCATACAGGATTCCCAGTTGGTAATGTAAGAATCCGTGCGTTTTAGTAACGTATACAGGTCCATGTCCGTTAGCTGGATAAAGGCGTTCTTTTCTAAAATAAAACTCCCGGATTTCATATAAGAGCCGCCATTCTGATTTTTGACCTTGATGCCTTTGCCATTTACAATCTGAATCCGCCAGGGGCTTTTCATCATCCGCCCGTTCTGGTCATTTACATGCCGGGAAATAGAAAATTGCTGTGCAATGGAGTAGCCCTGGGCATCAGGGTTTCCGTATATTTTGCTCAGCGACCATTCAAATTCCTGGAAGCCGGCAGTGATCCTAGTTAAGAAAAACTGGATCTGTTCCGGTGCCAGATTGAACTGGACGATGATATTTTTATTTCCCGTTCCATTGGAATAATCCTGGATCGTGATTCCAATCAGGGAGTTGACATTATGACCGTTTTCCTGGTACTCACCTTTGGCATGTATTTGAGCATAACTGGTCAGTGGTGCATACCTAAGCCTGTCATAAACAGCAATGAGTTTGCGATCCGTTTGTACTTTATAGATCTGCTCGGAGATCCGTGGTGGTTGATTCTGATTCATAGCTTTTCCCTTCTTTCTACTTCAGGTATTGTTTCACTAACAGCGTCATGTTTTTTGGTAAGTCTTCCAGTTTTGTAATATCCAGAAAGCCATCCTGATAGATTCGCTTAATATTTTCCTTATCATCTCCGATTGCTGCAGCAAAGAGTTTGATCCCTTTTTTGGAATACTCCTTTTTAATGCCACGCAGGTCGGCTTCTGCTTCAGTGCCGTAATAGCCGGTATCTGCAGGCTGTCCGTCAGAAATGATAATCAGAAGTTTCTGCTTTTCCGGACGTTTTGCCAGATGCTCCGCCACAAAACGGAGAGCAGCACCATCACGATTTCCACCTCTTGCAGACATATCCATGAGCCGGTAGCGGTCTGATGTGTCGATAGAATCAAATTCTGCATAGGAATAAAGTTCTACGCCTCTGCCACCAGTTGAATGGCCATATATAGTAATGGGCACTTGAAGGCTCTGGCAGAAATCATAAAGCACAATGGCCGTCTTTTTCGCATGTGTAATCCGGTCTCCCCAGCTCATTGATCCACTCTCGTCTACCAAAAGTCCTACTGCAAGTTTCTGCTCTTCAGAAGGAAGCCTGGTCCTGGTGAAAAAGGTTCCATCTTCGTGGTGCATTGCACGTGTATCCAGACGTTTTCCAAATTGCAGGTTCTTTAATTTTCCACCCTCACTTTCTTCTTTTAAAAGCGGTGCGATAGACTTCTGCAGGCGTTTGGACGCCCGGATAAGCATTGGTGCTACGGCCTGATATGACTGTTTTAAAGAATCCGGTACATATGCCATTCGGTTGATTGTAACATGAACTCCGGTATGAGCATTTCCGTAATGGATATCGTTTGCTGCCTTCTGCAGTTCTTCGGTCATTTCCTGTTGGTACTGTGTTTCTGCTTTCTCTGTAGCGATGCCATTCAGGATCCGGAACAAGTCGTTGGCAGACTTTTCATAACCGGTGCCAAGGTACTGGTGATTATAAGTAATTCCTGGATTATTTTCGTCAAGGATGGTATTCGTTTTCGCAAGTGCAATCCGGTTTCCTTCTTCGGCTACAACATCCTGGGCAGCCTGCGTTCTTTCCTGACGCATGGCAGGAGGAGTACACGGTAAGGGATTTGCTTTCTGTTCCTTTTTCCCTTCTTCAGCCTGCTTTGGCATAGTACCGCCTTTGCCAGAAGGCAATGGGGTGGCACCATGAATCTGGTTACCCAAAAGTTCCTCTAACATCTGACTTGCATCCGATGCAGAATGTTGCTCCATTCGTTCTTTTGTCTCTTCGATCAGAGGCTTGATGTATTCCCATAGAATAGCCACAATGTGATTAGAAGCGTGAAAACGGTCCTTTGTTTCATCTGAATAAATGGCAACATCTACATATGGCATGCAATCTTCCAGATAATCCAAATAAGGACCTTTATAACCGGACAGGTTATTGATGGTTCCCGCCCTGCAGTATTGAAGCAGAAGATTTGCCATGATTGCAAAATCAGAATACTTCTTTTCAATCTGACTCTGGATTGATGGCATTTGTTCACACATCCGCAGGTTATTCAGTTCAATCCCCCGGCGGAAAGTGCCCGGATGAGAAGTGCACATTCGTGCCTCTATATAGATGTCTTCCAAAATATTATTGATATGAGAGGCGCAGGATGCCAGAGTCAGGCAGGTCGCTTTATCTTTGCTATCCATAGCCTCCAGTATTTCTTCACAATTTGTCTGATAGGAAAATTCCGTAAAGGAAGGATTGGATGGGTAGAAGGCACCTTTTTCTATGTTGCCAAGATACAGCCCTAGGGCTGTAAAATCTGAGAACAGCAGGTGCGCAGTCTCATGCCCGTTGAATCCGACAAGGCTTTCGGAACGGAGATACCGGGAAGGAAAACTCTGGGTGATTTCATTTGCAGCATTGATATGGATTTTATAGTTATCCGTATGTGCAATGCCTGCGTCTGCCCGGGCATTCCATTCCATCAGAGTCTGAAGACCTTGACGGTAGCGGCTGGTAGCCGCTTTCGCCATAGAGGTCAGGTATTTCTGGTAAGCAGATGAGGTGAACAGTTCCTTGTCACTGATGGCAAGTTCCTGATCCCGAATCATCTGTTTTAATTTTTTCTGGTTGCTATTCAATTTTAATTCGTCCTTTCTTTTTAAAATAATTTTTCAGTCAAAAGCTCTTCCATGGTGTATCCAAAATAGACTGCCAGATGGTAGACCACAAATACGGGTGGAAAGCCTCTTCCTAATTCATACTTACGGTAAGATTTTGTTGGAATATGCAGAATCCTTGCCAGGGTTTTCTGGGAAAGATTCCAGCGTGGTAGTTTCCGCAGATAATGGATATTTGCGGAGAAAATATCCAGCATATCTTCTTCTGTAATTTTTAAATTGTTATAAGGTTTTCTCTGTGTCAATGTACCAACCCTCCTATGCTGCGAGAATAGAATCCAGACAGCCGGTTTCCACTTCCGAACGGCTTTCTGCGTCAGCAGATACCGAAGAAAGGATCGTGTAATGTGCAGCTTCCCGGACGTCACCACAGACCATATAGGACTGCACCCAGGAAATCAGTTCACGTACACCGCAGCATCCGTCTGTGATCAGATTCTCACTGCAGTATTCGGAAACAGCCTTGACGATCTGTGCCATAGTGCGGACCATTTTCTTATCTTTGCATCCGGTGATCCCGAGAACGCGCTGTACCAGTGTTTCTTCATCCGGCTCCTCCAGATCGATCACCAGATTCATTCTGGAAATGACAGACTGGTTCATCTGTTTACAGCCTGCATAATCATTGTTGGTTGTAACAACGATGGTCGTATCCGGATGCCTCTTGATCACTTCTCCGTTTGGCAGAAATACACTGTTACATCTGTCAAGAAGGGAATTGAGTCCTACTAAAACACCGGGGTTTGCGATGACCGTCGGCTCCTGAAGTTCCACCAGATAACCGTGTCGGATTGCCTCAACAAGAGGGGTATCTACGTATTTAAACTTCTGGTGGGAAGACTGGTTCTTATAATGCGCATGCATTTCATCAAAGATTGTGTCGATGAGCTGTTTGTATACCACATCCTCCGTCACCTCTTCGTCATAAATACCGGTCAGCTTCTGATAAGCAGTTGCTGGGTCTAACATGATATCCTGGAAAGATGGATATTCACTCTGAAGGCTGGATAATTTTCCATCCACGTCCGGAAGAATCTGACCGAGCAGATCAAATATCTCCGTATTGGCAGAGCAGGTAATGCAACGGTAGGGCAGATGTAAGCCAGCAGCAATCGCCTTGGCACCTTCTGTTTTTCCGGTTCCTGCAGGACCCCGCAGAAGAAAATTCCGCATAGGTGAAACAGTATTTGTTGTCAATTTTGCATGTTCACAGATCCGCTTGATCTCTGGCGGTATGATATACCATGGTTCCAGCGTTGGAACAGTAAGTTCTTCCTGGGGAGTGAGTATCCGTGATTCAGATAAGACGTATTTACTGATAAAGTCTTCTTTGGCAATGGATTCCGTGTTCCTTTTTGTGGTGAAACCGGGAATCAGCACTTGAAAAGTACCAAAGAGCGTATTTGTAGGAGCGTAAGTACCCTGCTGTACTGCGAATGGTTTGAGCTTAGGAATAGCACCATTGGCAGGAGTATCATTGGGAATCCCGCCGGTAGAAAGAGAAGTTCCGTATCGTAATCTGCGATAGATATTGTCACAAAGGACGGCTGCAGTTTTCACGGCTTCTTCCATATCCGTATAACCATTGTCACGGTGCTTTTTCAACTCCTGATAATATTCGTTAAACTCGTCATCCTGCATAATGGTAGGGAGAAGTGCAAACAAAAGTGCAGCTCCGCTGTTCTTATCTTCCTTCAAAAGATATTGGTCGGCTGTTGTTTCGGAATCTATTGGTTTGGGATAAATACCGGCAATGAATTTTCCGTTTGTCCGGTTATAGATCACCACATGCAAATCTCCGGTTTTGCTGGGATATTCCGCTATTGTATAATTATTCCCCTGGCTGCCAATTGCCCCGAGTTCTTCAGAAGCGGTTCCACCGGGCGGATTTTCCAGTTCCATGTATGCAAGAATCGCCCGGAGCGTGGACGCATGAAGTGTCGAACGTTTCTGAGGCTGTGTGCAGTATTTGGAATAGACATCCTTCCTGATGGGATCATCCGTATAATCTTCAAAAGGTTCCGGAAGTTTTCGCTTGAAAGACCAGTTACTGATCAGGTTTCCATTTGGCATAGTATTTCTCCTCCTTTTTTACATCCAGGATAATTCCAGGGTGCCTTCGTTTTCTTTTGCATTCAGCTCATCACGGATAAAAATATCTGTGAGAGCTGCCCAGTAGTTTTGGGGCGGAAAATGCTCGAAAGTACCTTTGATTTCCTTGGAATCTCCATTTTTGATAAATATTTCTCCATTTTCGCTGATAAATAATTTTTGATGTCCTCTTGCCTGCAGATCTCCAATCAGATTGGAGAGTAATGGCTTGCCAATTAGGGTATACCAAGACTGGGGATCCACCTGACCGATGGAATCAGTGCCTGCAGGTTCCGACTTTGGCTTTAATGATTCTATCGTCATCATAGAAAGTACCAGTTCTCCATAACAGTCCAGCCGGACTTCAGCAAAATTATATTCTTTCGTATGGAAGGTACGAATACGCAGGGCATTTCCATTCAGAAGACTGTCTACAGTTGGTTCTTTAGTAAATTCCCATGTGGCATTCGGATAAGAGGACTTCAGTTTCCCTGTAATCTGGTAACTGATCTGTCTCCAGAGCAGAGTTTCCATATCGGTGATACCGTCTGGATTCCCAGAGGAATATGCTGACTTTCGTTTGAGTGCCGGAGATGGGATGCGGGGAAGACGCGGGACAATCAGGAAGAGGAGACTTCCTAAAATACCTGCAAGTGCAATGCCCGCAATCACTGAGCGGTTTATATTATCCGGTACAAACAGTAATGACAGAAACAAAACGAGAACAACAGATTTTAATATTTTTAAACCTTTACTTTTTTTCCTTCGTACTTTCATTGTATGATTCCTTTCCTGTAAACAAAAAAAGAGGAACCGCCATGCCCGATGGGTAAGCAATTCCTCAACCTGTTATTTCTTTTGAGTTATCCGTTAAACGGAAGCTGGTCAGCCATGCCTTCCGGGATTCCCTGAAAACCGTCCCCGGTAAAGCCACTTTGCTGTCCATATGCCATGTTCTGTTGTGGATAATAGCTCTGCTGGTACATGTTGTTTCCAATCGGTCCAGAAGGTGGAACTGCATAAGAGTTGCCCTGTGTTCTGGCACCTGCGGTGTTTGGTATACCTGCATTTTGATTTCCAGCACCATTCATGTAGCCGCCTCCCTGAGCAGCGCGATTTTGATAACTGCCACTTCCTGGGGTAGCCGCACCTCCGTTGTTGTTATTAGGCATGCTATTGCCATTTTGATGATTTCCAGAATTTCCGTTATTCTCATTTTCCGGCTTGTTGGAAAGGCAAAACTGCCAGTCCTTGACATTAATTTTGGCTCCAACTCCTGGCTGCCCAGCCTTCTGTCCCTGCTGATAGAGAAATGGATGGATTTCCAGATCTCCATAGACATAAATACAGGTTCCGGATTTTACACCGGCTTTGATCAGACGCTCTGCCAGGAACTTGTTAAAATAGCATTGATAGAACATGGACTCGTATCCATTCTGACCATTTTGTGTGTTCTGGCTCCTCTGAGAGGAAGCAAGATCCAGACTGATGTACTCTGATCCGTTGTTCTTTCCTTGCTGCATGGCAGGATCCTTTGTTACCCTTCCCATAACATGAATAATTGCTGACATAAAAATTCTCCTTTCTGCCTCTTAGGGCTTTAAAATAATAAAAATGAATAAAAGAATAGGAAACCTGTATACCAGATTTCCCATAAATAAAAAAAGAGCCATTAAGTGACCGCATAATACGGCTATCCTAATGACTCTAATTTCCAACATAAACTTACGTGTGTTCTGGAAGAATGGTCCAGACTCCCTTTAGGGGATAACACAAAAACTCAAGTACAGTATTATAGTAACACAAGATATAGTAAGTGTCAATGAACGAAATGCTATATATTGGTTTCGGAGGAGAATCTACTACATATTGAACTATGAAAAAACAAAAGTATATAGTACAATAGAATTTACAAATAATAAATCAGAAAAGAGTAAATATATGACATATGATAAAATGCAATTATTTATAAAACCATTACCTGCATCAGTAATAATTAAAAATTATATAGAGGGACATCCGATTGATTGTGAAGAATATTTAACAGAATTCGTTAATTTTTCTAAATTGAAAAAGGATAAAGGAAATGAAACCTTCATCTTAAGAAAACATTGTGAACAAAGTCAGAAACAAAGTGATATTTATAATTCTTTTTATGAGTTAGATTTTAAGATATTAGTAGATACCCGATATATGGAAGCAAAAAGCACATTGAGTAATTCAGTTACAGAACTTTGCCCAGGGGTTACACAAATTGGTCCTTCTAAATTTTCTGGTAGTAAAACTGCTTTTGATATAATAAAGTGTTTTCGAGGAAAAACAGAAGAGGATTTAAGAAATATCGAACAGGGATTATTAAAGCTTCCTGAAGGAAAGGTTATAAGACAGACAATGCAAAAGATATCTGTTAACAAAAATATTATGTTTTTCCTTCCGTATGATTATTCATTTAAGAATCAAGAAACAGATTTTGAAGGTGCTAAATTAATTGCTGATTGTATTTCTAAAGATTTGAAAAGTTTATTAGCATATAGAAAAATGAAAGTAACAAAAGATACTTATATAGCATTTATATCAGAAAGATATTTTGTTATAACGGAGGAAAAAGAAAGTAGCCTCATTTTTTATGATATGATAAAAACAAGCGATAGTAGTTTATATAGTTTTTTGTATTCTGTTGGTAAACTGTAATTAGCTGTATTATAGATAAAGGGAAATGACCATGCAAAGCAAACAAGAAGTAATTACATATTGTCATTCTTTTGAGCAGGTATACGAGGATTATCCATTCCACGATTCTAACTGGTGTGTGATGCGCCATAAAGGGTCTAAGAAGACATTTGCTCTAATCTATAACAAAGATGGACATGTATGGATTAATGTGAAATGTGATCCGCAGTGGAGGGACTTCTGGCGAAGTACTTTTACATCGGTTGTTCCTGCATACCATATGAATAAGACACACTGGAATTCTATCATTCTGGATGGAACTGTCCCGGAGGAAGATATCAAACGGATGATTGGTGAAAGCTATGATTTAACAAAGGGGAAGAAAGCATGAGGATTTTGGTAGATGCAGATGCCTGTCCGGTGGTATCTATTGTAGAGCATATTGCGAAAAAATATCAGATATCAGTAATCTTACTGTGTGACACGAATCATATTCTGCAGTCTGATTACAGCGAAGTTTTGACAGTTGGAGCAGGAGCTGATGCGGTAGACTTCAAGTTGGTCAGCGTCTGCCAGAAGGATGACATTGTGGTAACACAGGATTATGGTGTTGCTGCGATGATTCTTGGAAAAGGAGCATACGGGATACATCAGAGTGGCAGATGGTATACGAATGAAAATATTGACCAGATGCTTATGGAGAGGCACTTAGCAAAAAAGGCACGAAATGCGAAAAAAAGAAACCATATAAAAGGTCCAGCGAAACGTACCGCTGAAGATGATGTACGGTTTGCAGAATCGCTGGAAAGGCTGATTCATAAATATCGTTAAGTGTAGGTCAGGATGAAAGAATACATTATGAAAGAATACATTATGAAATATGAGTGTTACCATGTTAACTGGTAATATAAAAGATGCCGTAGACAAGGAAGAACCTTGCTACGGCAATCCTTTTGTGTTGATAAGTATATGAGAGCTGGATCAATCTTTTGAGGGAGAACCCGAGGATAGCTCCTCGAATCCGAGCAAATTATCACTGATCCCCATACTTTCTTCCTCGTTATAAGGAGATTTGCGAAAATACATTCGGTAATAGTGCCCTTGAAGCAGTTTTACACTTTTATCTGTCGTGAACTGATATTCCCGGTCATCGGTTCCGATAAGATGAATTTGCTGTGTTTTCTTAAAGGCTGAAACTTCCCGTTTGCTGCAATATCCTTCCACTGTCAGGTAGGAACCGGAATGGATGAGATGGTACAGGCTGATACACCGAATCAGGCAACATACACCGATTACGAGGCTCATAATGAGAAGGATTTTATCTTTTGTCTGCATCCCGATGATGCATCCGAACAGTACACAAAAAAAGCCGATTGCCGCCTGGGCAACCAGCTTGGATAGTAATGGTTTTGGCATAGTGCTCCTTTCAGAATCGTTGGAATGAAATTTGTTTATTAAGATACAGATTGCCGACAGCCTGCAGGACCGGATACTGGATATGCAGAATCTGTGCCTGGTCAGCCAGTGTCTGGTAGGTATATTCTGTCCCATCATAGAGTTGTGTGAGGACATCTTCTTCCCGCGTTGGAGCTTTCTTTTGCTCCACACAGGTCACCAGTTCTGCAGTGGTTAGCGGAATGGCTTTTGTAAGCTTTATGACGGTTTCCTCAATAGGCGTGTTTTTTTCTTTCCGCAGATATTTTCCAAAATCTCCGGGCTTGATTTTACCATCTACATAGAGCTGGATACAGGTAAATAGCCGGGTGGAGAAAGTTTCGTGAACCGGAAGGATGTGAAGTTTTCCTAAAAGCTGATAGAGTGCATCTACGCCGGTCACTCCTTCTCCTTTTGCAATCAGACCGCGCAAAAGCAGTCGGTTCAGATAGTGGGAAAATGCCAGTCCGTCCGGTCTGCCGCTGTTTTTAAGCCGCACATTGTAAGCAGATTCCAGTTCGTGTATCTGCAGAATCTGGAAGGCAAGGCAGCTCCAGAGAATAAGTTCGTGATCGCATAGTCCGAATTCCTGATGATTATTCAGAACCATAGGAGTGGATTTCCCATCTGTATTTTTGACAAATTTTAATGTGCCGATGGCGGTATAAAGTGTCAGCATAGAACTGCCTCCTTCTTGTTATGATGCTAATAGCTCATATAATAGCTCATTTTCTTTCAGCCATTTTCTCGCCTTGCTCTGCCATGCCCTTACCCTGTTGGAAGGAACCTGATATAGTTTTGCAAGCTCTCGATCGGTGTAACCGTCTTGCTGCAGACGGAGAGTGGCAATTCCTTTTTGTATCATATTGCTGCTTGTTGCTTCCAGTTCCTTCAAGTATGCAGTGGACAGGTTTTGTATCGCTTCCTGCTCCGTGGAAAGGGAAGTACGATTTTGGTGAAACTCACCTTCATAAGAGTGACCGTCCTCGGATTCCAGCAATGCATCTAAGGAACAGAATCGTTTATTATATTGGTAAACGGTACGCCAGTATCCGTAGATCGCATTACGGACTGCAGCTCTGGCATATGGTCGGAAGGGACGGTGTCCATCGTATTTAGAAGCTGCATTGCACAGTGCCAGGTAACTGGTTTGCGTAAGCTCTTCATATTCCTCCAGAGAAAGATTCGAATAATTCCGTGTCAGGACATTTACCATTTGCGGCACCAAATCCATATTTTCTTCCATGAGCTGGCTGTAGGGGATAGGATTATTTTTCATGTCATCCACCCTCCTTACCCTGCAAGGCACAGCGGTACATGGTTGTAGCGAAGGACTTTCTCTGATTCTTCTATAAGTCGTTCGCACATGTACTCACTGAAATTACCGATATGTGCCTGTGTGGTGTCGAGGCAAAATTTGTCTGACATCCACCGGTAGGCATCTTTCTTGGATAGAATTCCCTGTTTCCAGATCTGGTCAAAGATTCGGTGTGCACGGATTCGTTTCTCACGAAGAGATTTATTTGCCAGAGTGCCTTTAGGGCGAGTGGTGCCGGGATGGACGCCGACATAGGAATTGCAGACCGGATAGCGGCTGCATACATAAAGTTTGCCTTCCCATGCATTTTTTCCATGGACATAACATGTATCTCTTAAAATGGCCGGGCTGCCACAGTAAGGGCAGCGTATGATTTGTTTCTTCATCATGATTCACCTCGCATTACGTTTTTTATACGTACATTTATCCTTTATTAGTAAGTTTATTACGTTTTCTATACGTATATTGTAAGTAAAAGTGTGATGAATTCCCATATATCAGGGACGGAAACAGGTACCCAAATGTTCCCTTATTACCACTTTCTGCCATTTTTTATGAATGTTCTGGATAGAAAATGGTTTTGATTAATGGAAAAAGGCCACTGTCTGTAAAACGTTGGTAATTAACTGCCGTGAAGATAAACTTATTACAAAAGTATCGGAGCAGGAACAGTGCAATTAGTATCAAGCAGATCCGGTAGATGGTGAGCGCCTGCCTTTTCTTTTTGTGTAAAGAAGTAAATCTGCAGTACAGGATATAAACCATAGGGAGAAAAATCAGGGTAGTAAAGCCCTTGTCAATCGTTTGGATGATCAGAGTAAGCATGTTGCACACCTCCTTGTCTTTATTCATTCTGTACGCAGAAACAAGCAAAAACGCAACTTACCAGTCATAGTTTTTCTCTTCCTGCATTTTTAGGAGTTCCATACAGGGACAGTCGGACTTGACTGCTGTTTTAGTATTCAGGTAAGAGCGATATAAGGATAAAAAAGCAGATACAGATATGTTGCTTATGCATTCTTCCGGTTCCGGATAACAGGAAAATAAAATCCGGGCATCGGAAAGAGGAAGAATCAGCGGTTCTGCTGTGGTATCCGGATGAAATAGGAATCCGGGTTCCCTGCATATACCAGAAGTTTTACAGGAAGGGCAGGTCACATGGATGCAGTGATGCCAGTTCCCATCACAGGCATCTAAAAATCTACGAACATGTTTGATATCTGTCTGGATATAGGTTGTTTCCATATTCATCACCAAAAAGCAGGCAGTCTCTATGGACCGCCTGCACTGAAATTAAAGATTATTTTTGTTTCTTTTTCCGGAAATAGATTACTGTAGCAATACCTGCGAGCAGAAGGGCACCTGCAGCAATACCTGCGTAAAGAAGAAGTGGGGTATCATCGCCGGTCTTGACTGGTGTGGAGATATCCGGAGTATCTTTTGGTACATCGGTAATTTTCACTGTCTGGTCGTTATCATTTATATCTTCGTGATTCGTCAGTTCCACTTCTTTTTTGTTGTCTTTATCACCGGTAGATACATAGAGCTTTTCAAAAACAACTACATCGTGTCCAGAAAGAGAAGTAGCATCAAAGGTAAAGGTTACTTCTACAGTGCCTTCAGAGTTTTCCGGTTTGAAAGTTGCTTCAGATGTTACAGGTTTTCCGTCAATCAGTACTTCCTTACCGGTTTCCTTGTCTATCAAAGTACCTACGACCCGGTAGGTAAGGCCAGTTACCAGATCCTTGTAAGAAACGGTATCAATAATAGAGGTTTCTTTTTCTGCAAGGACTTCCTGGTCGCCGTCTTTTCCATCTTTAGCGGTAGTCTTAATCTCTGGGAAATAGATGGTCTGTGGATCATCATCAATCTGGGTATGGAAAGCAACTTCTTTGTCCTGATAAGATACAGACTCAAAGGCTACTATCGTTTTGCCTGCGAGAGCAGTGGCATCCAGTGTGAAAGTAAGCTCTACAGTGTCTTCCGCATCTTCTGGTGTGAAGGTCAGTTCGGACGTAACTTCTTTTCCATCGATTTGCAAAGGTTCGCCAGATTCCTTATCCATTAAAGTTCCGGTTAACTTGTACTCTTTATTTGGAATGAGATGGTAGGAAACGGTATCCGTAATGGTCAGTTCTTTCTTTGGAACTGCCATCTGGGTATTGGTATCCGGGCAGTTTGCCTGAGTTGCAATTTCCGGGAAAAAGATCTGCTGGCCTTCATCTTCGAGATCTGCATGAACAGCAATTTCTTTTTTATCCTGTGTTACAGATTCAAAAACAACGGTTGTCTTACCGGCCAGCGAACTGCCATCAAATTCAAAGACTACATCTACGGTGCCTGAGCTAGTTTCCGGCGTAAAGGTTGTTTTGGCAGTTACCTGTTTGTCATTAATTAGAACAGGTTCTCCAGTTTTCGCATCCATGAGTGTACCCGTTGCAGTGTATTTAAGGTTTGGAACCAGCCCTTTATACTGGATCGTGTCAATGAGTTTCACTTTCTCATCAGCATTTGCCATATGCTCACCGGTTTCAGAGTCTATGGCCTGCGTGCCGATCTCCGGGAAAGAAATCTGCTGGTCTTCATCAGAAAGGTCCGCATGGACAGCCAGCTGTTTATCTTCCTGATACAGTTCCTCGAATACAACAGTTGTTTTTCCGGAAAGTGAGGAAGCATCAAAGGTAAAAGAAACTTCTACTGTACCAGAGGATTTTTTCGCTGTGAATGTCTTTTCAGAAGTTACAGGTTTGCCGTCAATCTGAATTGCTTCACCGGTCTCAGCGTCCATTAGTGTTCCAACCAGCTTATAGGACTGACCTTTCTTTAGTCCGGAATATTCGACAGTATCTGCAAGAGTGACTTCTTTTTCCGGTTTGCTCATATGGGTACCTGTTTCTTTATCCAGAGCTGTTGTGCCGATTTCAATCAGGTCATCGGTCAGGGTTCCAAGGTCAATGGTAACGGAATCTTTATATACAGTCACTTCGAATTTTAAAAGACTCATTCCTTTATTGGATTCACATCTCTGCTCCTCAATGACATATTGATCATAGATAAGGGCACCTTTGGAATCGTCTGGCGTGGAAGATCCGAACCAGACCCCATCTTCAGATGTTTCTCCACGGTTGGTGTTCTGGGTGTGTTTGTTCCATTTGGAAGAAGTACTGGCATATCCATTTTTATCCGTCACGATGGTATGGCTTTCTCCGGTTGTAACAGAGGTGATGGTAAATGGAACATCAGAAAGACGTGTTTGTTCTCCATCGGATACCTTTACCAGTTCCAGATCGCCACGGTAGATCTGTTCTTCGACAGATGAAGTATTGTAGCACTGTACGGTTTCCTTGACACCATCGGCTGTGATCTTCTGTACGAATACAGTATCATTGGAAAAGTATCCGACAGGAGCTTTTGTTTCCTGAACAGTCACTGTACCGAGCGGGAGACAAATGGTTTTTCCATCCGTCTGTGTATAGAAAGCATCTCCAGATACCATATAATCTTTGGTGAAATGAGATTTCCCTTCTGCATCGGTCTTAAATATCCAGGTGCGTGCCGGGTTAGCCCCATTTGTGGCAGGATCCTGATCGGATTGTTCGGTATAGAATTTTACTGTAAACTGTGCATCCGCAAGAGATGCAGATCCTTGTGGCTGTGCTTCCTGTGCTTCCTTGTCCAGTTTCTGAAGGAGCAGATCCATTGGATTGCTCTGTGGGATTTCCGTCACATTTACAGGCGTGGTTGCTTCGGATTTGACAGTGACGTTATGGGTTTTGGTGTCCAGGATGAATCCTTTGGAAGCTTTGGTTTCTTTTACCGTGTAATTACCTTCCTCCAGTTCTCCGGATTTTGCATAGCCGTTTTTATCTGTTGTCAATGTCTGTACCTGTTTGTCTCCTTTGTAGATGCCATATTCGGCACCCTGTAAGCTATAGTTACTGTTCCCTTCGGAAACAGAGGCGTTGGCTGAAGATTTACGGATTTCCAGATAACCGTAAGGAACCTGATACCAGCTTCCAACAACAGTCTGGCTTCCGCTTCCAGGAATAATAAATGCCCGGAAGCTTTCCGGGGGAGCAGGAAGGCTTTTGATTGCTTGTGCAACTTCTTTTGCTTTGTCAATGAAACTCTGGGGTGCACCATGGAAGGCTCCGGTATCTGAAGAATACCCTGCATAAATATAGGCGACGACAAGATGTCCGATTACATAGGAATTGTCATCAGACCAGCCGCTGAAATATTTGTCTTTTACAGTTTTTTCATAGCCATAACCGCCATTTAAGTAATACAGTGCTTTCCGAAGCGGGGAATCCTTTGCCAGAAGGTCATAGGAATAACTGCCGGAAGCAGGGGTTTTCTTGAGTGGTTCCACACAGTAAGCGGTATTGTTCCCATCAAATGTCATGCGGGAAGTAAAGTAGTCTCCATACGGAATATTCGCTCCTGCGTGAAAACTGACGGTACCGTCTGCCGCATGAACAGTCATGCCGCCGGAAAATACGGTGCCGACAGTAACCAGTACTGCAAGCAGAAATGCGAGCAGCCGGTGGATGGATTGATTTGTTCTTTCTAACATAAGTCTCCTCCTTACTTTGAAGATATGAAAAAGGCAGCGATTTTGCTGCCCTGGGTGTTAACCGGCTTTTGCTTCTTTGTGTTTCTGGCGTTCAATGATTTCCAGAAGCTCCTGCCGGTCGGTGGTAATCAGCTCTTTTTCCAGTGTGGATGCTTTGAATTCCACCGTAATGTTATTGTTGTTTGTTGAGATCAGGCCATTCCCCCTTTGAAAATGTGTGATATTCATGACTTCGGTTTCTGACAGGTGCAGGATATTTTTTACCCGCTGTGCCTCTTCGTCCTCCATGTTCAGGATGATCTTGGTCTTACAGTTGTTGATGATACCTTTTCCATATTTACCATCATCCAGAGCAAAGAAATCATTTAAATCTTGTGTGGCAAAAATGCCGGCTCCTGAGTAGGCACGGATGATTTTGGCAATCTCCAGAACAAATTCTGCAGCCAGACGGTTACTGGAAGCACCGATGAGCTGCCATACCTCATCAACGAAGATCGCTTTTTCCTCTGTCCGGTTTTCTTTCGCTTTATCCCAGACGTAATCCAGGGCAACGAACATGCCGACCGTCAGAAGGTCAGAGGAACCTGTCAGTTCCGAAATGTCGAGTACTGTATATTTGTTCGTCAGGTCTACGTTCGTTTTCTGGTTGAAAGAAGAAGCAGAGCCATGGACCAGACGGTTTAGGATATGTGCCAGACGTTTGGTATCCGGACTTTCCATCAGGATGTTATAGACATCCTCAAGGATCGGCATTTCCTTATACTGGTTTGGATGATCCGGGTCAATGAGGGATTCGTTTTTATGTGTAATCCCTTTTCTGGCATAGGTTTTAATGAGTGTCTCGTCCAGAAGCTGTTTCTCCTCATGATTCATGTCAGGAATCAGGAGAGAGAAGAAGATATGGAGCCTCTGGATTTTGGAAGCCAGAGCGGAAGCATCCAGTGTTGGTCCGTCTAGCAGTTCATTGACAGAATTATCAACTTTGCGGATTTCCATGACGTTAATGCAATTTTGGCTGGCAGGAGAGATCTGGATAAATTCTCCACCTACGTTTTTACAGGCCCGGTAAAATTCATGCCCCTTCAGAGGAGCAATGATGAAGACCTGGATTCCCTTCCGCCGCATCCGAAGTGCCATAGTCTGCATGGTGAAGGTCTTACCGGCACCGGAGCATCCAAGGATACAAATGTTGGAGTTTTTATACTGTTTGGAATCAAAAATGTCCGCTATGACCAGTGAATTGTTATGCTTATTTACTCCGAATAAGATGCCATTGTCATCACAGATGGAGTAGCTGGTGAACGGGTAGCAGCTTGCAGCTCCCGTAGTCAGGACATTTCGTTTTGACAGTTCATAGAGTTTTTTATCCAGGTTTGCAAGCGGCAGTGAGGATAGGAAGCCCTGCTCCTGTAAGAAGTAGCAGGAGTGCAGATCCATATCCTGGGAAATCAATAGTTTCTTCATTTCCTGAATACGCCACTGCAGTTCCTCAAGATTCGAAGCAGTAATCGTAATCAGAAGATTGATATAGTAAAAGTCTTCATTATTTGCCAGACCAGCTTTCAGGAAATATCCGGATCGTATTGCAGAATCCAGATCATCAAAGTCTGCGTTTGTATCGGATGCATCCTTGATCTTTGACCTGTTGATACGGATCTGTTGTCCAAGTCGCTGCTGAATCTTATCCTTTGGCTGTTTATGCAGATAAAAATCAATGTCTATGCCTTCCCCGGCGTTGATCAGTAAGGACAGCCAGCCGGGTGCGACCTTCTGTTTATAGCCGTCGCTTGGAACCAACAGGTATGCATGATAAATTCCGTTGATCCGCACATAATTGGAGTGTCGGAAATCTACGGACTCCGGTGCAATGAACTCGTTGATCCGGATATGATCCAGTTCTTCCTGGCGACCTTCCTTCATATAGCGTGCAAGGACATCTGCGATTCTATCCTGCAGAGGCTTTTCCGTACAAAGGGTTCGGTTTAATAATGTGTATAGGACATCGGTTGTAAATTCATCTTCATTATCATGGGTAACCACCTGATTTCCGCATTGATATAAGAACGTCTTAGCTGTCTGGGCGGCTGTCTCCAGTGCAGCAAGGATTTCTTTTTCTTCTACTTTCCGGTTTACATTGAATGGTTCATACTCAAAGATTAGAAAGAACCGTCTTGAAACGGCCTCTCTGGAACTTAATTTCTTTACGAACTGGATGTAATCTTTCTGCAGTTCCCGACAGTGAGGATTAGTCTCAAGGGACAGTTCCAGTGCTGCCTGTTCCAGATGTTTATTGATATCTGCCTTTTTGGAGATCATCTTAATCTGTAATTTGACCGGGCTGATTTTTAAGTAGGAGATAAAGCTGTAAATGATGCCTTGCTGTTCCCTTGCGCTTCGCAAAAGGAAGTTGATAGGTTCAATCTCCAGAATCTTTACATATCGGTGGTCAGTGGTATAGATGATCCCGTTGGCAATTTTATCAATCGGAAGATAATCCTCCAGTGTCATGTCCTTTCGCTTTTTCTTTTTCGAGGAAGCGGAAGGTGAAGGATCAGGTTGTTTCTTATTGGAGCGTGCATCTTTTTTCGTAGCTTTCTCCAAACGTTTTGCCTCCTTTTGGGCAAGCTTATCCTGATGCAGTTTTTCTTTATGCTTTTGCTTTTCAGCTTTTAAACGCTGTTTCTTTTCACGTTTCGCAACTTTGAGGGCTTTCGCCTGTTCCTTTTTTCTTTGTTTCTTTTCAAATTTCAAAATCCGTATATCTTCCCTGGCCTGCTTCTTGATGCCGCGTTTTGTAGATATATCATAAATCCGACGTTCTTTTTTTTTAGAAGCTGGTGTGGGAGCAACTTTTGAATCGGGTGTAATCCCTTCCTCTGAAGAAGATGGCATATTATAGGTAACCTCCTTATCATGTGTGGCTGTCTCCATTGGTTGAGGTGATAGCTTCTTTTTTTTCTCCCGATTCTTTTTCGTCTTTGGTTCTTTTTGACGAGGATTTTTACGCTGTTTTCCCTTTAGCTCCGGTTTGGTATCCAGCCGGTATAGGATTCTGCGGTTAAACAAAAAACGGACAGCATTCATCAGGAAAGCCGTCAGACTTTCCCCTCCAATGCCGATCAGGGCGACCATGGCTGCTGGAAGAGATGTCATACATAAAATGATGATCCGTATGGTCAGGGACAGGGGAAGATGCACAACAGGTATTGCAATCCCGATGGCAAGAATGGTGCCTTCAATTGCATTGCGGATCTTGAACATTCCTCCCATGAATGTACCCCGCTCAATAAAATTACGGGGGATTAAGGCAATTTGTTGTTCTTCAGGGTTGTTCACGGCTGCACCTCCTTTGCATTAGTTTTCTTTTCCGGTTCTGTTGCTTCGATATCGTTTGGGGTATCAGCAAAACCGCCTTCCTGCATGGATTCTATTTCTTCTGTAGTAACAGCTGGAAGTTTTTGATCCGTCTTACGTTCATAGGTAATTATGTTTTCACTGACTTGCAGTTTTTCTTCCCCAAATAAAAAAGCACCGGTACTGGTGCTGCAGGTAACTGGAAGGGTAGTATTATCAGAGAAAGCAAAAGTAAGCATGATGTCGTTTCCTTCCGGATAGGTGGTCTGTTCTGGAAGAAAGGTCACAGAGGTAATGTCTGTTTTCCCAGTTTCTTTGAGATACAGAGAAAATTGTTGCTTTAGTTCATTAATCTGGATGTCTGCAAAAAATGCCTGTAATTCTTCAAAGGCAACGTATTTCAATGTGGGAAGTGAGGCAGTATTCTCTCCTTCCGTTTGGATTTCTTTTGCGGGCTGATTTGGGTCAGCCGTATGGTTTTTCTGTTTTTCTGCTTTCCATAAGGCAGGCAGTACAATGCCTGCTACGATCATGCCGATCATCAGCAGGATGGAAAGAATCAATTTTTTTCTGCTCATAAGCTCTCCTTTATTTCTTGTCAAAGATCCAATATGCACTTGCTGTTGCATGAATTTCTGACATCATATCAAATTCCCGGTTGATATAGTTTTTGGATGCACTGTCATTCGGATCGTTAACCAGTACCTTTCCGGAAGCCGTTACACCACGAAGGACAATGAAATGTCCGCCTCTGGTAAATAAGCCTGCACTTTGGGAACTGATGACAGGATGGCCTTCTGACAGTGCTTTTAGGACTTTATTGGGATCGTTGGTATGGGTGACCGATCCGCATCCAAAATGACTGGCTGCCGCTGCAAAGTAGGACCAGTAAGTGCCGACACCTGGTTTGTAGTAAGAATTTCCACACCAGGAAACTGCATCTACCGGAGTGATGGTTTTGCCCGTTAAATAACTTGCGACCATGGCAAAGCTGGTCGGGCCACATCCGCTGGTTGCAATGGAACCTCCGCCATATGGAATATTTCCGTAATCTGTCTGCAGGTAATGAGGTATCTGCATTCCATTTGCAGGATAGGTGCCGCCTGTAGAAGTAATGATGTAGTACCGGAGTACATGGTCTACGTATTCTTTATCGCCATATCTGGAATAAGGCCAGTTAGGGCGGGCACACATCATATCAGAATAAGCGATGGCGTTTGCTTTGGTATAACCACTGTCCCGTTCCATGGCCCAGTCAATATAACCGGAACCGTAATTGTATCCCTGCAAAGCAAGCTTGATCCGGTCAAGATCTGTTGGACCGGTGCATCCGGCTTTATCCAGGGCATATTTGAGTTCCTGAATTCCGCATTCGATGCTGTACTCTGGGTCCGTAATACCGTTAGGCACATGGGGATATTTCTTATTAAATCCACCTTCTGCCGCCTGCATGACATCAAGACCACGTCCTCCGGATTCCTGCATCATCACAGCAAGGATTAGTTCCACATAGGGAGTCATTCCGTATTTTGTAGCAATCCGTTCTACGGTTGCCCGGTAGCGAAGCACCTCATCGGATACATTGGCAGTTGCGACTCCGGAAGCAGAGGAACCAAAAAAGAGGGTCAGATTTTCTGCATAAGCGTCTGCCACTTTTTTCTGTTTGTCGTTCAGATGAAAGACATGGTCTGCAAAATAAGAATCACCGGCATAGTTGATTACAAAGTTATGCCGGGTAAAGGTAACTGTCTGAGTATGAGAATCTGTTCCTTCACCGGCGTCCCCTTCTGCGCCGGCATCCACCGTAACTTCCATGGTAACTCTCTCTGTTGATACTTCATAAGTAAAAAGTCCATCCTTATTCGCCCGGATGACCCGCTTCAGTTCCGTAAGGTTGATATCCCGATAGTTGTCTTTACTTGCACAGAACTGGGCAATGAGCTGATTGGCATTTACAGAGATATAGTAAGCATAGGGATCCGTAATAGATACGGCATCATTTTCCGGTACACGAGAAGCCGCGGCATTCACCTCAGCAAGTACCTCATCGTGACATTCCTGTAAGACTTCTACAATGGCTTCATTGGCAGCACGTATATTTTCATTGATCCTGCTGTTACTGGTAAGTGCTCCGGTATTTTCGGAGAGATTTCCGAAGACAAGTCCTGGAAGCATGACAATGAATAATACTGGAATTAGAAGCACAGAAATAATTACGGCGACTGCCTTTTTAAAGGTTTCCCGGTTCTGAATTGCAGCACCAATGACGGCTCCAAAGGGACCGGCTGTGGCACCTTTTACAGCACCTGAAATAGAAGCTGCAGCTCTGCCTACCCGAACTGCTTCATTCAGACCGGTCTGATGATTTGCCAATTAAATTCGATCCTTTCTTGGAGGTGTCGGGGGCAGTTTCTGGTCGATGGATTCATGGTAGGCAACTTTTCCACCGCCTGCGTCATAAGGGGTTTTAGTTACTGCATCCTGTGCATACTGCTTGTACCATGTAGCACCGTCTACAGACTGCACAGTTTCATATGTACCCTGTGAGGGTGCCATATATTGGTCTGCATGATAGAGAGCAAACTCTCTGGAACCTGATTCGGTAGATTCCGTTCCGGTGATCCGTCCACCTCCGATTTCCATATTGGAATAATTGGATAAAGGGTGTGTGGAATCTACTTTCATGCCCATATAAGAAATATAAGCCTTTTCTGCATCTGCTCCTTTAATGGAACCGACCTGATTGTAGTTACCCTGTGCAATGCGGCTGATCACATTGTTGGCAAAGTCTCCACCTTTATTTAAAGAAGAATGATACATGACACTGCCGATGCTGGAATGCTCTGTGTAGCCAGTTGCCGTATTGACTGCGCTACGTTCCACCTGCCTTCCGACAGCTCCGGCCAGTCCACCTGACAGGAAGCTTCCACCGACAGCAGCATCACCTGGAGAAGAGGGGGCTCGGTAACCGCCACTACCGCCGCCACGTAAATGCATGGAACTTGCCAGACTCCTTCCGGCGATTAAAAGCTCTGCCATCATGTTCCCGCCAGTGTTTCCTACATTAATGCCGAGGCTTGCCATGAAAGAATCAATCTTTTGGCTGACTTTTAAAAATGCGATGGCGCAGAGAAACCAGATGAATATATTACCGGTAACGGCTTCCTTTCCCTGGTTTGCCACTGCCTGTTCCACTTCTGCTTCCGTAAGTTCTGCCGCGAAGACTGGGAAGGAACAGAGTATGACCATGCAGGCAGTAAGTGTCAGCAATAAAATAATATTTCTCTTATGTTTCATGTGTTCCTCCTGAAAAAGTAAGGTTACCATTGGGACGATAAATGGGGATTCGTTGCTTAATGGATTGCATTACAGGATATTGCTGCTTTTTCAGACCATAAACTGTAGACGCTGCCATTATCTTTAACTGCACGAACTGCCACGGTTGCAGATTCCCAGTTCGTTCCTACCTTCTGTTTTAAGCAGCCTGTTACAAACTCATCTGCCCCTTGATTTACAGTCAGATAATTATTTGTTGTAGTGTATACGTGTTCCGTTCCATCTGCTTTTGTAATCTTAATCTCGTATGATGTTGCATCATCTACAGCATTCCACTGGATATTCAATCTACTTTTTGAATAGAACACATTGCTGTGTATATATGTAGCTCTGGTGATTGTCGTGGTATTCAGAAGCTTAATATCTAAGTCTTTCACAGCATCTTCTACTGCGTTAGATATTCCAGTTTGGTAACTGTCAGGCAGCTTCACAGTAATATTTGGGACACCGGTATATCCGTATTCTGATAACGGTTTATATTGTGGTGTTGCTGCATGTGCCGTAAGGGTTGAACCAAGCAGCATGGTTGTTGCTAAGGACATTACGATTATTTTTTTTGCTTTTTTCATATTTAAATTTCCTTTCTTTGTTTTGTATCAGTGTTGAATTTCAAGTTATTCTGTATCTCACATTAGAGAGATAATGGGTTGGCAAGGAAGGTCCCGACCATTGAAGTAAAGAGCCGTAAACACCAGGCGTTCATCAGCAGCAGGAAAAATTGTCCCCCAAGCATCCGACACCAACTCTTGAAAATATTACCGGTTGCCTGAGAAGAGCCCGTTGCGAAAGCGACTGGGGCTGTATAGACGAGAACGCCGAGAAGAATGTAACGCTCTGCCGCTTCAAACAGCAGTTTGATGTAATTCCATGCCAGTATCAGTACCAGGATCAGTGCAGTAATCGCAACAGCTCCATTGGCACAGACACCGAGGATAACTGTGATAACGGAGTTAAAGTCTGCGAATTTTAGCGGAGGCAGATCTTCTGTCAGTATCCAGCTATATGGTGTTCCTGCAATGTCAAGTAAAAGATCTACGATATCTTTTGCATAGAAAGTAAGGAACAGGAAGATGAAAGAGCGCATGGATAATTTCAGTGGATCTTCTGCCTCAATTCCGGCACCAGCAAAGTAATTCTTAAATAACTGCCAGACCCAGTTCAGTAGGATCAGACCAATTGCCAGAGCCAGAAATACCTGATACATGCTCTCGGCTGCGGGGAAATATCTTAAAAAGGTATCCATGGAACATCCCAGAGCACCTAAGACCGAAGTGGTAATAAGATCCAGAATGTTCATGACCTGTTCTGCAATCCATTCTACAATTCCATCTAAGATTCCCATTTAGGCACCTCCTTTCCTGGATTAGCCATTCCATTTACCTCCGGCAAAGAACGGTGTGATGTAAGCCATGATGAAGCCAAGACCGTTTAAGATTGCCCAGGTGATGACGATACGCTTGAGCCATGCACGGGATTCGTCCACGGTTTTTCCTGATTTGGAAAAGTTCATCATTAAAAGAGCCACAGATGCTGTTACAACAGCAGCTATGGTAGAAATCAGGATAATCTGGTTGTAGACATCTTTCATGATTTCATTTGCTTTGTCCCACATGTTAGCTGCCAAGACCGGCTGGATATTGCATGCCAGAAGCGTGAACAGCAGGGATGCTGTGTAAATAATCCGCATGTAGTCAGGACGACGCTTTTCATTCGGCGGGTTTTCTTTGACTGTATGTTTTCTCACGTAAGTTAAACCTCCTTCATATGAAAAGGGCAGTATGGAATATCCATCCTGCCCCGATGCTTATAGTTTTTTAGTGCCTCATGCCAGTTTATCCGGCAGCAAAAAAGCAGCCCGGTCAATACAGGCTGCCTGATGCAAATACAGTATAAAATTGTAAAGCCGATTCACCTCCTGCAAGAAAAAACGCAGCCAGTACCAAAAGGGAGAGGCAATGACTCCGGTACCGCTGCGCAATTCCTGCATATAATTTTGACAATACCAATTTTAGCATGTGTATATTTACATGTAAATCGCAGAACTGTGCCAGTTTAGGTCGTGGAAGAGCCATAACTGTGCCATGACATCAAAAGTGCATTGATTCAACACCATTAGAGTTGGTGCAACTCTACCAGATACTGTATAGAAAAATCCTTGGCAAATATACTAAAAGTACGATTGTAACGCCGTAAGAATTAGTATGATTAGGAGAAGATAATATGCAAGGAATAGGGAAAAGGATTCAAAAGAGCAGGGAAGCTGCCGGACTAAAGCAGGAACAGCTGGCAGAGATGGTTGATTTGAGTTGTAATTATTTAAGTGCCATAGAGCGGGATGTGAAGACGCCAAGGCTGGATACATTTGTAAGGATTATTAATGCGTTGAATGTATCAGCAGACGAAATCCTGATGGATGTGCTGGAAGTAGGCACAAAAACGAGATGTACGCAATTGGAAGAAAAGATGAAACACTTGCCAGCAAAGGAGAAAAACAAGATTCTTCGTGTTTTGGAAGTGATGATTGAAGAGGCGGGGAAATAGTGTGCGTATGGGCGTGGACTTTTTGAAGATCCGGAAGATGCAATATAGTGCGTGAATATTTGGAATTCATGTGCTATATGATGAAATACATTTTCATATCTGTTATACTAACGCTAATAGAGTTAATCTACTAATTCTAAAGTGCGGAGGCAGTATGAAGAAAATTGGAATAATTATCACAGTATCCATAGTAAGTCTGATGGCAGGCATTGGAGTTGGAAAAGGAGTAGAAGGTTATAGGCAAAATAATAAGAATGAGGTACAGGAAGAATCTGTGGTCTGTGAGTGGAAAAAACCGGAATCGGTAAAGAGTAAGTTGAAGGATCCGGACAAATGTTACTTGTGTGGTTATGATAACCGCAGTCTGATGGGGCTGTTTCGTAAATATGATGATCTTGGAATCATCTGTGTGAATAACTGGTATGTATTGGATATGAAGATACGGAATCATGATGATGCAGGGAATCTGACAGGTCCACAAGGGCATATTAATACGACATTTACTGGAACCGGGGAGGGAGGATGCTTTTTTCATGCAAGCCCGAATTCTGATAGGGGAATCTCAGATGTAACTGTAAGTTACGGTGAGAACAGTATACTGGATGTGAAATTTATCCGGAAACATCTTTGTCAGGACTGTCTGGATAAATTAATAGCAGTGATGGAGACTTATGGACCAGAGGATGAACCGTGGAAACCAAGAGATTTGTGTCTTGTGGATTTTAATACACTGGAGCTGTATTCCCTGCAAGGTAATTATAGCTCATATTATGTGGGAGATTATTATGTCGAGGTCGATGACAGCAGGGAAGAGGAACTGAAGGTTACAGCAGTTTATGCTCCGGAGTTGGAGAAGAACGGGGAGAAATCAGGAGAGTGATTGTAGGATTTGTATAGGGAGAGTATAATAGAAAAAGAGTTAGACGATTATAATTTGTAGATTAGTTAAATTCCGGTTTGTTTGCTGAAATATACACGATAGCATAGGTTGATTTTAGTATTTCAAAATGATTGGATGGGAGATGAAAAAATGACAAAAACAATACATATGGTTAGAAATGTGTTTAATGAACGGTCACCAAGAGAAATAAAAAGCATAGATAATGTATTTGGGGATTTTCTTGTAAATAAAGGCTTGTACGATGAAATAGAGATTACAAAGGATAATATTTTTGAATTAGCTGACTTGGTAGGGGGACATGTAAAAATTGACATTTATTGCCCTAAATGTGGAGAAAGCAGAGTGTTTTCTTGTGAGATGATTCCGTATTATTGGTATGATGAACATAATCAAGAAATAAAAGGACGTTCTTTAGAAGAAGAAATCGTATCATGGCAAGAAATTCAAAATATGGATGGAACTCGTTTTGTAGGTGATCCAGAAGCACCTTGGACATGGACCAATAATTCTATAGAGAATGACACTCGATTAATGGTATTTAAGTTTTTTTGTGCAATGGATAATACACATCATTTGGACTATATTGTTCTTACATATGGAAATAAGATGAAAAAAATTGGTCAATATCCTTCTGTTGCAGATTTGTCATTCCCTGAATTGAAAGAGTATAGGAAGGTTATGACTAAGGAAGATGAAAAGGAGCTTAAAAGGGCCATCGGATTATTTGCTTCTGGAATTGGAGTAGGTTCTTTTGTATATCTTAGAAGAATTTTTGAGCGTATCATTGTAACTGCTAGTCGAAAGGCAATAGAGGAGGGAAAAATAAAGGAAGAAGAGTTTGGCAAGGCTCATGTGGATGAAAAAATAAAGATGCTGGCAGAGTATCTTCCAAAATCATTAGCAAATAATCCTGTATTCTACGGAATTATTAGTAAAGGAATTCATGAGTTAAGTGAAGAAGATTGTATAGAGTTTTTCCCAGTGATGCAAAGCTTTATAATGATGATTTTAAGACAGTGGGAAAAGATACGCAGAGATGAGGAAGAAGAAAAGAAATTAGCAGCTTCTCTTAGTCATATTGCTGCAAAAGTAAAATAAAAAATTACAAAAGAAAAAATAGGTGTTAAGCACATTGTAATGTATCATGTTACTGTTTTAACATGGATAGAGATGATTACGGAAGAAAAATTGCTGATTTGACCAAAATTGTTGGATAGTATGAATTGATAAGAAGAACAGGTGGAAAGACCAAGACTATTGAATTTGAAAAAATAACAAAGGAGAAATAAGTAAATTGGTAAAGGAAATATTATCATTGATCGGCAAATTAATGGACAAATATGGAAATACGTTGTTGCTTGCGTTTGTAGCAGGAATTCTTACAATCAGCAAAGCCCCTAAAGATTGGATCAATATGCTACCATTTGGAACGCAGAATATATATTGGGGCTTGGCTGTTTGTGTTGTAGCATACATACTTATAATCAATTATTTTCGACATGCATATAGGAGTTTTAAAAGGAAACTTTATTTAAGCAAATCATCAGAGGAATATCATAAAAAGCAAAATCAAGAAGCCATGCAAATACTCTGGGATCAGGTGGATGGACTAAGCGAAGCAGATAGGGCAGATTTGAGAAAATTTATTGAGACAAATAATCAGCCGATTTCTAAAGGTGGATATTTTTCTTATGATAGCCTGTATCAATCGGATTGGGTAGTGTCTATGGAGAAGAGAACACCAAAAACCACTACTGCAATAGACTATACTACTGGTAAGGAAGTTACTCTTCATGGGTATGATACGCATGTGTATAAACTCAAAGAACCGATTTTTCTAGCTCTGAAATACTCTATGGAGACATATGGGCGGATTGGTAATTTTGAATAGAGATTATAGGAGAAAATAGATGGATAGACAGATGGTATTAGAAGAAATTGATGAGTTGAATAAAGAGGGCCAAAAGGTGTTGTCTACTAAGTGGACAGAAGAGATGGGTGTTTATACGTTTGTGGAAGAAGAAATATATTATAGTTGGCGCACAAAAACTTTGACATTTTTAAAAATGTTTTTGCCAGAAGAACATGAGTATGTAAAGACGTTTTCTGAATTAAGAGACAGTGATTTCACCAATGCTCAGATTTGCGTTCAGACACTGGGAAATGTAAAGAGTTATCTGGAAAAAGGCTATATCTCTCTTGAAGAGAAAAAAGAGATTGATGTGGATGGTGTTCTGGAAAGAATATTTTCACGTTTTTATAAAGTGGCAAGACAGCTAAGAGATAGATATAATAATAAGCCTACGCTTGAAATTGAAGACGAATACGATGTGCAGGATTTGCTTCATGCTTTATTACAGTTATATTTTGATGATATAAGAGCAGAGGAATGGACTCCTTCATATGCAGGCAAATGTGCAAGAGTGGATTTCCTTTTGAAAAATGAAAAGATAGTAATAGAAGTCAAAAAGACTCGGAGAGGGCTGGACGATAAAGAATTAGGTGATCAGCTTATTATTGATGTGGACAGATATAAAGTGCATCCAGATTGTGAGAGACTTGTTTGTTTTGTATATGATCCAGAAGGGCGAATTGGAAATCCCAATGGAATAATGGCTGATTTGAATAAACAGCATGAAGGATTTGCAACTGTATATATTTATCCCAACATGTGAGGAAGAGTGCTGTTGATGTTGGTGGCAATCCTTTTTAAATCATATTTGGTATATTTACATCCTAAGTTTCCATAGATTGAATAGAAAAAAGGGGGACTTGATTTCTCTCATCCCCCAGTGTATAATTTACTTAAGAAAGGTGATCAGATGCAAGATCTGATGCCCTCAGTAAAATTTAATTTATTTCTATGTTAAGACATAGCATCCATCAAACTTTCCTAGGGTTATCGTGGATGCTATTTCTTATTATGTCGGTTATCTATGTAGGTCAAAGCCGCAAAAACTACTAATAGTAAAGTAAGAACTTCCATTGTGTTCATGGGCATCACCCTCTTTCTAAAAACTAGAGGGCGTTTCGAAATTGCATCCGCATTCTTCCTTGTTCAATTATACTTGCTAAGTATAACACAGTCAGATATCAATGACAATGGATGAGCAGTTGAATGAACCAAGAGAATTATGTCTGTTGGATTTTTATTTACTGGAGTTCTATTCCTTGTAATGTAATAATAGCTCATATAATGTGGAGAGTTTATGCGTGGAGATTTATGATGGAGAGGAGGAACGGAAAGTTACGGTAGTTTATGTTCCGGTGTTGGAGGAAAATGGGAGAAAGTCAGAGGGATGATTGCAGCGGTAAAAAAAAGAGAGTATAATAAAACATAATGTAGATTGTTAGAGAATGGGGATTATTTTGGGAAATTGAGTGATGAGTGGAATATTCTCGCAAAGTGTAGGTATGGAAGAAAATCTGCATGTGAGATAATTGATAAATATCTAAAGAGTAGTTCTTCGATTCATGTATTAGGACAATTGTAATGAAAAATATATTGAATAATTTTAAGGAAATATTAGGACAATATTGTGCCATAAATCAGTTCGTTGAATTGGGAAAAAGATGCTTTGTTACTGAACATCAAAAAGCATTAGAAACGAGAGAGGAATTTGTTGAATTAGCAATAAAAAATTCAATAACATTAACTTGTTATGATGCTGATAAGATGGTTAATGCTATCTCGAGAAGTTATATTGTCAATGTCCATTTGTGTTTTGAAACATTTTTGAAGGAAGCTTATAATCAAGTGAAAAAATATGGAAAAGGTGGCTATCAGGAAAAACAAAAAGAAGATTCTTGGTTGACATGTGTTACGAAAAATGTTTTAAAAGGTAATTTACCAGATGATTTGAGACCTATTTCTGAACTCTGTGAATATTATCGACTGATTAGAAACACAGCTGTGCATGATTTGTGTGATATTGATTCACATGTAAATGAATATAAAAAGTTACAGAAATACAATTTTAAAACGGAAGCTAAGTTTGCAAAATTATCAGCACCTAATGAGTATGAAAAAATATCTTTTGATGATTTTGTTATGTTTTCACGCTCATGTGTTGAAGTTGCAACATATTTATTCAATCAAATTGTATATGATTATGAAAAAATTATTGAAGATGTTCCTGAATCTCAAAAAAAGGTGTGGCGCAAATATAGCGATCAGAGATGCGCAAGAGCTATTATTTCATACTTAAACACAGAATTTAAATTAGATGATTCATTAGATGGTCAAATGAGTCGTTTGATAGAATATGTTAAGGCTCGATAGTCAATTGGTAAGACGTCCCCCTTCATAAGTGCATTTATAATAATGCATTTATGAAGGGGAAGTATGTGGTTCGATTCCACATCGAGCCGTTATTATATAGAATATTTTTTATGAGAAAGGAGAATAAATGATTGTCAAACAAGATCAGTGAAGTGACGAAAAGAGATATAAAGGATTTATTTTCATGTGGTGTATCAATGCAATATGGTGAAACAGGAAATATCTCATGGCATGGACGTCTTGATGATATTGAATTTTTGCAAAGATTATATAATTTGGATGAACTTCCATCATATGACTCAAGGTATCATACGGCAAAAGGAGATATTGCAACGCACGTTGGATTTGGAGATTGGGAAGATGAGTGGGTTTTTACAGATGAAAGATTTGGCTTGATGAATGGAAATGATGAAACTTATTTGAGGTTTATATGTGAAATCTTTCATCCGGCGGTAGCACGACATTCAATTGAAGACGAAGATTGGGCTGAAGCTGAGTTTTATAGGCAAATATCTAATCTGTTAAAAACAGAAGGATATGAGTTGTATGAGGTTAAAAGACTTGGAAATAAACCGGTATTAGGATGGAGAGTAATAGGATCAGCAGAAACGGTTATATCCGCTCAGACGGAAGCTTTAAAAGATGTTTTTGACTCTGATTATTTACAACAGCAAATTGATCAAATGCAAAAATCTATATCAAGTAATCCCACAGATGCAATTGGTAAAGCAAAAGAGATAGTAGAATCTTGCTGTAAAACAATATTAGAAGAGCATAAGAAAGAAATTGATAAAAATTGGGAAGTCCCAAAGCTTGTAAAGGAAACTTGTAAGATTCTAAATTTGTTGCCAGACAATGTCCCAAATGGGATTCAAGGAGAAGATACCATTAGACGTATTTTGGCTAATCTTTCAGCTATTCCGCATGGGTTGGCTGAATTGAGAAATCCGTATGGTTCAGGCCATGGAAAATCAAATAGTTTTTCTGGACTTGAAGGTCGGCATGCAAGATTAGCAGTTGGAGCAGCAGCTTCTGTTTGTTGGTTTTTATGGGAAACTCATATTTCACAGAAAGAGCATTAACGCTAAATACAGGGAGCATATCGATGGTATGCTCCCTGTATTTTTATATATTTTGCTTTATAATCCGGGTAATGATTCCTACTGCCACATTCCTTTCTTCATCTATATGAGTCACTACAAAGGACACGTTATCTTTCTTACCAACGGTACGGCTGTCATAGCAGGAATGGGCAATGGCATTGACTCCAATAGAGAGCCGGACAAATACGGTACCTTTGTGAATGTCTTCTACAGTGCCGGCATATTTGCCCTGGACTTTACATTTCTTCATATTTTCTTTGCTGGTATTGCCTTCCACACTTTTTACATCTGCCCGGACAGTGATATGTGCCAGATTTTCTGCATTTACTTCCAGTATGCGTACCAGGATATGGTCACCGACATGAAAGCGTTCTCTGGCGTCGCCGAGCCAGTCGAAAGAAAGGTCACGGGCAAGGATGGATGTTTCCACTCCAAAGATTTCAGCACGTACCACTTTTTCTGCAACTGCAACGACTCTTGCCTGCACGACACGGTCTTCGTGTACCTTTGGGGTACCGTTTGCATCTTTCTCCAGATAGAAAATCTGCCGTTTCTTCAGCATGGCTTCTTTACGGCTTGCTACAATGCTGCGCGTCTTCGCATCCAGTCCTTTTACAATAAAATCAATCTCACAGCCGAGCATATTGTTGAGAATCTTATTCTGGCGTAGGGACAGTTCCCCGTAATCATGGGCATCATCCTGTACCAGATTGATCATCATTTCTGTCACTGGAATGACAGTCCGGAAATCTTTGTAGTAAATAATTGCGATCAGGTTGCCGGTTTCCGTTTTTTCAATTCCGCCGAACATACCAGTCAGGATCTTCCTGGTACGGTATGCGTTCTGGATCTCATGCCAGATCAGATCCGCCTTTGACTGGGCAGTTTCCAATACGGTATCGGAATCAAGAGTTAATACAGTAGTGTTGGTAATCATTTCGTTTGACATAAATGTTCTCCTTTCGTTTATGACATGATGGAATTTTTATCTAAAGGAACCATTTCAGACGAATTTTGCCAGTCATCTTTTAATAGATCTTTTGGAAAGTCATCATAATCTGGTTCCTGATAGACGGGGTCCTGAATCGGGAGGACCGATTCTTTTGTCTTTTTTGATGGTGTATATGCACGTCGTTTCTGAGATTTTGCTTGTGGCTTTGGGAGGTAGTCATATTCTTCTGTCTGTCCATTTTCTCGCCATTTTGGAATATGTTCCGATGCTTTTCTTGTGACAAGCTTTTTGGCATCCGGATGCAGGGTATAATCATATTTTTCTACTTTCAAAACCTTTTGCCCGCGTAGAATGACCAGAGCGGTATCCAGTGGAAGACGGAGAATTTCATCTGGGGTTAAAAGTTTACGTTTTCCAATGGATTGGGTTTTTCTGTATTCCGGAGAATAGTCAGATACCCGCCAGGTATTGAGTTGCTTTGCTTCAGAACTGACACCTACGGTAATATCGCCGGATCGAGAACTTATGAATTCTGCAGTGACCTCATCTGTACACCCTAAAAATAATTGGGTATCATGAGGTAAGGTTCAGCTTGTCCTTTACAGGACTTGCATCCCCTCCCTCCCAAACCGCACGTACACCTCTCGATGTATACGGCTTTCCGCTTATTATATTTGCGGTATTAAGAATGAATCAGTTTATGACATTCGGGGCATACCACAAGAGTTTTCCGTCTCCTTTTGCGCATAAGGAGTACCCACTCCGCATTGCCCTTTAAGTCTTTTAGTTTCTTTACTTGATGAATTTCTAGATTTCTGCAATCCTTTCCACAAAGTTCACAGGTATGGCGTTCCACTCTCTGTTTCAGAGTGTTGGTTTTAGCGTATCTTGAGAACTGCGGAAGTTCGCTTACATTGTCAAACTTCGTAGCTGATTCTTTTCGCTTAAACCCGTCTCTGTAAAAGGTTGTAGTTTTCCTTCCTGCTCTGGTATCGTATGCGATTGTAAACAGTCCTCCAACACAATATCTGCGCTTGATTTCGTGAACATTTGTTTTATACTTACAGGCAAATGTCTTGTACATACTGTACTTCATAAGATTAGCAAATCTGCCTATCTTAAAGGAATCATTCGCTATGGCATAGTAGTTGTACAGTCCACGTACTTCCGCATTATATCTTGCCAGAATTTCTATATCGCTTTGATTTACCAGTTTTCCCCTGTGTAGGGCTACAAATCTTTCTTTTCCGTTTTCGTTAATCTTGATTTTGATTGCATGATATTCCAATAACTTTCCCACCCATTTTTCTCTGGGTACAAGTAATTTCACCACACCTGCATTGCTTCTGATTTTGTATCCTCCTGCGGATTTCTTTAAATCCTGACTTCTGGATACCGTAATGTCATAGCCTAAAAATCTGGCTCTGTCTCCTGTATGCGTAACCTTCGTTTTGGTTTCGGACATTTCCAAATCCAGTTCTTCCCTGAGAAATCTGCCCACGTCAGCTTTCATCTGTTCTGCGTCCGCTTTGCTCCCGATTACTCCGATAATGAAATCATCAGCATAACGGGTGTACTGAATCCGTTTATATGTCTCATCCAAAGGTTTGGTAGGAGTTAATTGTCTTGCTTGCTTTTCAAGCATTTTCAAATGCTTATTGCGCTCCTTACGTTCTTCTGGAGACAAATCCGCCCATTTCTTTTTGCCCATACATCTATAATAGGATGCCTTTTTGACAACTTTATTGTAGTCGGAGTTCATTTGTTTCTTCTTTCCTCGGTTATATTTCTGCGCATATTCCTCCATAAATTTATCTAATTCGTGAAGGAACACGTTTGCAATCACTGGACTGACACCTGAACCCTGCGGTACACCGCTGTATGTCCGATTGTACGTCCATTGCTCCATATAACCTGCTTTTAGAAATTTCCAGATAAGTTGTAGAAACATTTCATCATCAATACGTTTTCTCAGCAATCTGATGATTGTGTGGTGATTAAAGCTGTCGAAGCATGCGTGTATATCGCCCTCAACAAACCAGTTCGTTCCCGTAAAGGTTTTCTGTATCTGGTATAATGCTGTCTGACAGCTTTTGTTTGGTCTGAACCCATGAGATGTTTTCTTAAACACAGGCTCATAAATGCTTTCTAAAATCATCTTCACTACTTCCTGCACCAGTTTGTCATTGCCCGACTGGATTCCCAACGGACGCTTTTTATTACTGTTTTTCTTAGCAATATATTCCCTACGTGCAGGTTTTGGCAGGTAACTTTTATCTCGCATGGATTCAATAATCCTTTGGATTCTTTCGTCACTCATGCCATCAATAGTAGTTCCATCTGCACCGGCAGTCATACTGCCTGTGTTTGCATATATGTTTTTATATGCAAGCCAGTAGAACTCTGGATTGTACAGATTCCGATATAATCTCTGAAACCTGTAAGATTCATCCTTTGACTTTTCCGTCAAACTACTTAATACTTGGATTGGATTTCTCAATGCCTCTCGCACCGTCCTTTCATATCGTATTAGTAAATAAGCTGCTCCCCTTCGCCATGTGAACGCCATTAACGTCTCGGACTACTATGGGAGCTGTGTGACCATGCCCGTTACCGGGTTTAGGTCATCCCCAGTTAGTATTTATAGAATTAGCGTTTCGTGTTGTCGGCACCGACTTTCGCCATTTACCCGCTGTCTTGCGGTTGTCCTTCCACGAGTATCGCTTGCTTTCATAACTGCGAAATGAAACCAACATGGAATAGCATACGTTTCAATCCTTTTCGTATGCGGAGTGCGGATTCCCCCACTCTGGCTATCGTTCAGGCAGTTTAGCTTTGTACCTCATACACGAATTTTTATTCTTGAATTTTCAGATACACAGGATTAGTACCTTATCATTCAGGCTCTCGTCTATTGACAAGAGCGACAACATGCTACACTCCCCTTTGGGTTTCCCCTCTCGGATAAGTTGTAGAATAATAGGCTGTGATTTTTCATCACTTGATACTTTTACCTACTGCTTGCTAAAGGCAGTATCCCATAAATACCACGCCGCCGAATTTATAATGCGCTGGCGACTTCTGGGCGCACACAATTCCCGATGATTTCCTGCCATTGGTTATATGGATAACGGTTCTGCATCTGGGGCAGGTTCTGAAAGATACAGGAAATGCTTAGTCCCCTTGATCGGCAGACGCTGATCTTTTTGTTCAGTTCCAGAATGGCACCTGTATTGGCAAGCTCGTCTGCCAGGATATGAACTGGGACCGGCAAACGCCCATTTTTACCATGCTTATCTGCAAATCGTACCAGTTTGATGAATACGAAAGTCATGAACAGGGATGACAGGAAGTCAAAGGCACTGTCCTGATCGGAAGTGATGCAGAAATATGCACATTTTTCTTTTCCCGGAAGTGTCAGGTCGATCTCATCATAAGATGTGATTTGTCGGATCAGTTTATTTTGAAAAACCTGCAGCCTGGCACCCAGACCGATGATTACGCCGGATCTTACTGTATCACTTGCCTGCTTATAGATGCAGTAAGGCACTTTTGCCGGATGGGATACAGGCAACAGGTCAAAAAGACTATTTAGTTCCTTTTCGGAACTCAGTGTTAGCAATTTATAAACCTGACCGATATTTTTGGACTCTGGTGGAAATCCTTGTTCCACGTAAAGAACCAGTGCTTTTAAAAGATTTAATTCTGCATTATCCCAGAAATGATCCCCTTTGGCAGAACCGGTATTTTGAATGATGACATCCGAAAATACCTGGGCCATAGTTTCCTGACCGTCTATTTCCATCAGACAGTTCCAGGCATCTGAGTTTTCTGGGTTGACCAGATTGAAACACCGCACAGTATATCCTTCGTTCTCCAGATATCCTGCCATACTTTCATATAATTCTGATTTTGGATCGGTTATAATCAGGCTTTCTCCACGAGTAACGCATTGAAAAATCATATTCCTTGCATAAGCTCTGGATTTCATGGAACCACTAGCACCGTAAACTGCAACATTTCGATTCATGCGTGTTTCATAAGGAAGGCAAACCGCTTTTCCGTTTAGCTTGCCAAGAATTGTTCCCTTATTTTTCTTCACATGATCAGTTAGTTCCAGAACTTTGTGCATCTCATCTGGAGTCATGAATCCGGAAGTTCCATAGGTACCTTTGGTAGAGTAGTTTAGATTTCGCTCTTTATCAAAAATTTCGCCATTTCTGTCATATCCCATCCGCATCACTAAGAAAGTTAGTAGACCAAAGGCAAGAAGGCATAAAAAAATCCCATACAGGTTATATGGAAATCGTGTCAATGCCATAAGGCAGGCTTTTGGATGTAGGGAGGCTGTCTGTGGGTAAGTACCATTGCCAGCAAAGTTTCCGGCAGCACTCCAGGTTTGGTAGTTATAAATAAATTGTGCCACATAGCCGCCAGCATAGAGCGTGCAGAGGCAGATTGGAAGCAGATAGATGAGCTTCCACCATTTACGGTTCATGTAAAAACCCCCTTCTGAATTTGTTAAGGTCAATACTGGAGAATTGAATGTCTGCTGTGAGGTATTCTTTGAGAACCGGGATCTGGAAATCAAAACAGATCAGGTTTCCGTGTAGGCCGTAAACATTCAGTCCGGTATTGAATCGATTGATTCGCTGCATGTCAAAATCATAAGCAAGAAGTGCAGGGTTTCCATCTTTGGTTACTGCATCATGCTCCAGTGGTATTTCTTCCTGGCGAGCGTTCATATCCGATAGCAATAATTCGTTAAGCTGTTTTGTCATTGCCGGGTTTGCTAATAGCTGCATCAATGTTTCCCCCTGAAGATCGTTGGGAAGATAATGGAAATGTTCAAACGATGTGTCCAGCATAAAGAGGCTTCGCTTGTAGCCACCAGTGCTGGTCAGCAGTTTGAAAGCAGTTTCCATATTGTCACCAAGCATAATTGCACGAATTTTCGGATGTCCGGAGTAAGGATATCCCTGCAGATAATGCTGCAGAAATGCATTGAGGCGCACTTCAGTTTTATACTCCCACTTGAGGACTCCACTTCCGGTATTGTAGATGACGTAGATGCAATGGGATGCCATCAGGATTCCCATACTCCGCGAATTTTTGATTTTTGTTGTTGCCGCCCCAAGTTCTTTAATCTCTCTGGAAGAATAAAATAAAGGAAGGCTTCGCATATGGATGGAAGCAGCTTCGCGTTCCACAGAAAAAATATGTGGTTTTCCATCCGGATAAAATGGGATTCCGGCATGGAGCAACGTCAGGTATGTTTGTGCCTTCTGATGAAGACGGATGCGGCGTGACGGTTCGCTTCGGATAACATTAGTCTCAGTATTTCCACTTAGATAGCAGTGGAAGCGGTCAGGATAGTAGGCGAGGAGCAGTTCCTTGGAACGTTTGGTCAGTCGGTATCCTCTGAGTTTATCCTTATAGTGGGGGCGAATGAGCTTTTCAGCCTTCAGTTCAGTGATGATTTTTTCAGCATAAGAAGGACTTGTAAAAAGCCGATTCAGTTGATCCGAAGGAAATTCCCCACAGATTCCGATAAGTTCCAGCAGCCTGAATTTCTGAGTGTCTGGTCTTAGCAAATAAGTATCACCTCAATTCAATTATTACCGATGTTAGCCTGTACTTGGGTAAAATGGCTTTTGTCAGTTGGTAGAAAAAGCATGGAAATATAATGCTTCAATCCTCTTTTTACCTATGTCGGAAAAATTAGGTAAGAAAATCAGGAAATTTCCGATATGGTTTCCAATAGCTCTTTATGCGCTTTCACCCAATCCGGAAAGGCAGATTTTTTCATGATGTAGACAACTGTCGAATCTGCATTACCAAATTCTGTTGTATGATAGGAATCGCAGTACAATCCAGTATCGTCCAATAAAACGTAAGTTGCTATCGTATCCAGAATCTGCTTGAATTCCAGATTGTCATAGTCACGAACCCTTTGGCTGGAAAGAGTACGATTATAAATCTGGCTGAAGCAGACCACACAGTCTTTATACAGAGCCAAGTCGTGGCTTTTTACATATTCCTGCAGAGCATAATTCAAGGGCTCATGAAGAAATGCCATATTAGTGCGGACTTTTCTTTTGGGGAGAAGTCCTGGAAGGGTAATAGACAAAATCTCCTGTTCCTGTGAAATAGCGATTCCCTGTGCGTCTGCAGCAAGTTTTAGATAACTGTTCTTGCCAGAGAAATCATTGATATAGACCAGATTCCTGAGCTGGCAGGTGATACGTTCTGATCGTAAGGCAGCATCGGTGCTTAGTGCTTCATAATTTGCACCATATTTTTCAATGTCTGTAGTTTTCAAAGCAAAAAGGGTGTTTCTGAGCTTTTCTATTTCGCTTTCCACACCCTGTAATCTCTGAAATATGATTCGTGTATTTGCGTTCATAAAACCTCTTTCTTTTTGTAGTAGCTGACAGAGCCATCAGGGGTGACCATGCAGTAGGCAATCACACCATCAATTGTAAGTTTTCCCGCTTGTTTTTCCGATTCAATGATGATGATTCGTAATGCTTCTCTTGGAGGAATACTTTCAAACACATGATTCATCAACGCTTCCTGCCCATTAGCAACATAAATGATTTCATAGGTTTCATCATGGGAAAAGAAATGTAATTTAACGGGAAAATCACCACTGGTATGGTAGATGAGTGCCTTTTTAAAATCCAGCAGAACCCAGAAGGCAGCAATAGTTCCCATATCTGGTGAATTGGCAGACTCTTCAGTGTCACATAGTAAATGCTGTTCTTTATCATGGTAAATCCGCCCCTGTTTGGTCAAACTGGTGATGAGAGATTTGATAGAGTCTCTGTTTTTATCAAAAAGTTGCAGCACCTGTTCATAATGCAAGGCGTGATATGTAGTGAGAATCCGAAGAAGGGCTGCCCCTTCGCCTTTATATATCTGTTCTCGTGTTTTCATAGATGGTCTCCCTTCGTATTTGTAATTGTACGTATATCTATACGTACAGCCTGCGTATAGGATTCTGTGCGTATGGTGTACGTACAGATAGTGGCCTGCTGTCAGTACGGTTTTCGGGTACAAAAAAAGCACCGGTCAGGGTGCTGGTAAATAAGAAAACTATAAGCAATACTCATTTTAACATGGGTATTTTTTCCCTTCAATCGCATTAGCAGGCCAATACTATGCCATTTTCGTGACGATGGCTATTCTGGAAAAAATTGATTCAAAATTTCAATGGTTTCTTTCGCAGTAAAACCCCAGAGAATGGTACTCAGCGCTTCAATAGCTGCGTGACGTTTCCGGTAATAGGTACGGTAAGAAATATTGCTGATATGCGGTTCGAGCTTTTCAAGGATCTCATCCGTGTTTTTCAGTTCCTGTGGAGATAGGAATGCATAATAGAGAATCCAGTAATACTGTTCTCCGTGCTTATGATTGTTACGGAGAAGATCAACGGAAGAATCTAATAGCTTCAACATCTTGTTACTCCGCTCAATGCTTTTTGCCCTTTCTGCTATGTCAGTTCCGGATAATTCTACCCCTGCAGCATAAACGGAATCTAGAAAATCATCCACACTGGTTCCATATTCCATACGGAATTGCGCTTCTAACTGCCGGACCACTACCTTCAGGCTGTATGTGGCATCCCGGTATCTTCGCAGAAACTTGTAAGTGTCGTGGAAGCGGGGATCTTCTTCAGGAGTCGCATAGCTTTGTTTTTTGTTTCCAGCCATTCTATTCACCCCCTTTCGCAGTAGTCATATATGTTTCAGCAGGCAGGTTAACGGCAGGTTTTTCTTCTGGCATGACAGTCAGTTCAAACCGATATGCAGCTTTTCCGTAAGGACAGATAATATTTAGTGTATATTGATTAACTGTATCTATGCAGGCTGATAAAGGAGATAATATATACCTGGTTTTGGAGCATTCGCAACACGGAATCCCCTGTGTTTGCAGTAGTTCTGCGACTTTTTTGATGATAAATTTCATGTGAGAAACCGGAACGCAGGACTCATTTTCTGGAACGGTGATTTGTTCTTCCGTGACAGTTTCTGAAACGCAGACTTCTTCTTCGATTTCAGGTACGTGGATTGGCAGTTGCATGTTCATAGCGATTTCCTCCTTGTCTATCATTACATCACTGATGTCAAACATTACAGACAGGTAGTAGTTAAGATAGATTATGCTACCATGTTTGCCTTTGAAACTAACAAGAGTGATGAAGTTTAACTCTTCAAATTTTTTTAAGATACGTGATATAGTGGTTTTTGAATGTCCCCAACGTTCTCCAAGAGACTGGAAGCTGGTCAGGGGATTGCCTGTATTATTTCGGTAATAAACAACAGGCGCAGAGAAAGAGCCTTGCACGGTTGGATCATTGTATATAGCATGAATCCACATATCCAGTAACATATCCATCTCTGAGCATTTCCCCAGGCTGATAAGTTCATGGACTTTTGCAATAGGGAAAAAGAAAAATCCATCATCCTTTTTGCAGGGACAGTTGTATTCCAGAACGGTATTGTCCTTTGCCCAGTCAGTGATCTTAAATTTTACGATTTTCTTATTTCCAAGAAGAGAGTATGTAATACAATTTTGCTTCTCCAATAAATCCAGGATAGAGACTGCCTGATGCTGGAACCGGCAGCGAAACCATGTCTGAAGATCGGAAAGAGTACAGATCCATTCGCCGGGACCTATCATGTAGGTAATATTCTCCATTCGCCGATAAGACGAGCGGTAATTGGCATAGGAGCAAAGAACGATATAGTAAAAAAGAAAAGAGCCTCCGTTTGTGCGGATGCTCTTGTCAGCAACAAGTGATCGTATAAAATCTCTGTAGATTCTGCAACGTGGGAAATCCACAATTTGTTTTAATTCTAATTGATAGTCCATAAAATAACCTCACATTCTAAAAAGGTATTGAAGTACCTCCGGATACGATTCTTTGATAGTGAATCAGGTGTACCTCATTGCATTTCTATTGCATTTTTGATATCTTTTCATACTATTTCAAACTATCCAATATTGCCTGAAAATGGCTTAAAATCGTTGATTTTGCTTTATATTGCTTACCGTCAAACTGGAGTTTGAGTAGCTTGAAAAATCGCGGAAAAGCCCATAAATAAAGGCTTTGCGGGGTGTCGAAAAGACCAAATGGAGTGCAAATGGAGTTTAAAAATTATTTTTTTCTCTTGTTTATATTCCAGATTCACCTGCAAATTTCGTGAAATCGGTTATTCTCATAAAATAAAATTAGGTAACTATTCAGCACCCCATTTAGAGTACATTGATTTTTGGGCAAAACGGAGAAAATAAAATTTCTGTTTTGCCATGGCTTTATTGCGAAAAGTGGATAACTTTTCAATG
>NZ_JBQHUC010000026.1:0-44430 GCF_052065395.1 Bariatricus sp. HCP28S3_F11
CTTTGCCGTTACTATAAGTATACAGAACGGCATAAACAAACTCAATACCTTCCGGCTTACACAGTTTCATTTATGGTGGTGCCAAGTGTGCGGGCATGGGAGTTTAGGGTAGAATAATCACAAGTTCATAAAGAACGAAGCGAACAAAGGCGTTGCATTCATCGTGCAATGCCTTTGTTTTTATCCCGGGACTCTAAATTTTATCTGACGGAAATGTAAGGGCGCATTACAGTAACATGTAGTGCGCTTTTGTGTTTTCTAAATATACTGTCCGGAGCAGTCGTATTGCTGGCAAAGGGCAGGTAGAGCATAGGAGAGGAGAAATGAAAAAAATAGAAATTATCATCAGACCAGGTAAATTGGATGATTTACGAGAATTGCTGGAAGTATGCGAATATCATGGAATTATGATTACGAATATTATGGGATATGGTAATCAGAAGGGAGTCACAGATCAGCACATGTGGCGTGGAGTGATGCCCAAGTCGGGCAATACAATCCCGAAACTGAAGGTGGAATGTGTTGTTACTGCAGAGGAATCTGAACCGATTATTCGAAAGGTTTGTCGGGAAATACGAACAGGTGTGTATGGAGATGGAAAGATTTTCATTACAGATGTGGCAGATATTGTTCGTATCAGGACCGGCGAACGAGGAAAAGACGCTTTGTAAAATTTTGATATACTACTCATAAAGGAGGTATGCGGTTTTGCGTATGCCTCCTTTAAACGTGAAAAGCTATTGACAGCAATAGGGAAGAATGGTAAAATTAGACCAAAGTTCAAACAATGGTCTAAAGCGTTCAAGGGAGACAGAACTTATGACGTTAATTACGAATATACAAAAGTATTCCATACATGACGGAGATGGAATTCGAACCAGTGTTTTTTTTAAAGGTTGCCCGCTTAAATGTGCATGGTGCCACAATCCGGAAACACAGAATTTTAAGAAACAGATTCTGACGAATCGGGAGAAATGTACCGGATGCGGAGCCTGCGTGCAGGCCTGCTCGAATGGAGCGATTCGGATAGAGGACGGTAAAGCGGTTACTGATCACAATAAATGCGATGGTTGTGGAAAATGTACAGAGTATTGCCTGGCTAACATCCGGGAAGTCGCGGGAAAGGAATATGCGATAAAAGAGCTCGTAAAAGAGCTGAAGAAAGATGAAATGTTCTATGAAGAATCTGGAGGAGGAGTAACCCTGTCCGGCGGAGAAGTGATGTGCATGGATATGGACTATATTCTTCCGCTTGTAAAGGAATTGGATCGGCATGGAATCACGGTTACGATTGATACATGCGGCTATGCGCCTTATGAGAATTTTGAAAAGATTCTTCCATATATCAATACGTTTCTCTATGATATAAAAGTGATGGACGATGAAGTACATCAGAAATATATCGGAGTCAGCAATCAGCTGATTCTGGAGAATCTTGAAAAACTGAGCGCTGATCCGGCACGGAAAGCAAAAATCTATATTCGTATTCCTACAATCAAGGGGGTAAATGCAGATGATGCGAGTATGCAGGCGGTCATCGACTGGCTGAAATCTCATCATATACAGGTGGCGCAGGTGAACCTCCTGCCTTACCATAATACTGGAAGCAGTAAGTACGGACGGCTGGAGACGGATTATCCGGGGGAAGCACTACAGACACCTGCCAAGGAAGAAATGGAACATTTTACAGAACTGTTTAAAAAAGCAGGATTTCAAAACACAAAAATAGGAGGGTAAAGCTATGGAAAAAAGAGGTATGAATGCAAGAGTTCAGGCACTTCGTGAATTGAGTGTGAGCACTCAGCCGCACATTGACCTGGAACGTGCAAAGAGTGAAACGGAGACTTATAAGAAATATGAAGGACAGCTGTCTATTCCGGAACTTCGTGGACAGGTTCTCTATGACTATTTCTCAACCAAGACTCTTTACATTGGAGAAGGAGAATTAATTGTTGGTGAGAAAGGTGACAGCCCGCAGGCGGCACCGACATTTCCGGAGCTTTGCTGCCATACTGTAGAAGATATGCATGTAATGAATGATCGTGAACTGATCAATTTTTCTGTAAAGGAAGAAGATTATGACTATCAGGAGAAAGTTGTTATTCCGTATTGGGATAACCGTTCTACCCGTTCCAAGATCATTGCAAATATGACACCGGAGTGGAAGGATTGTTACGAAGCAGGTATCTTTACAGAATTCATGGAGCAGAGAGGACCGGGACATACGGTAGGATCTGTGAAGATCTATGAAAAAGGATTCCTTGATTATAAAGAAGATATTCAGAAGTCTATCGAGGCACTGGATTTCCAGAATGATCCGGAAGCATTTGATAAGAGAAACCAGCTTCGCGGTATGTCTAAAGCATGTGATGCCATTATGAAACTTGGTGAACGTTATGCGGCATATGCGAGAGAACTGGCAGAAAAAGAGACGGATGAACAGAGAAAAGCAGAATTGCTTCAGATTGCAGCAAACTGTGATGTTGTTCCGGCACACAAACCGGAGACATTCTGGCAGGCAATTCAGATGTACTGGTTCGTTCATCTGGGAGTTACTACAGAGTTAAATCCATGGGATGCTTATTCGCCGGGACGTCTTGATCAGCACCTGAATCCATTCTATGTAAAGGATACAGAGGCAGGAATTCTGGATGAAAAGAAAGCACTGGAACTTCTGGAATGTCTGTGGGTGAAATTTAATAATCAGCCGGCACCGCCGAAAGTTGGAATTACTTTGAAAGAGAGCTCCACCTATACTGATTTCGCAAATATTAATACAGGTGGAATTACGCCGGACGGAGAGAACGGTGTAAATGATGTAAGTTATTTGATTCTGGACTGCATGGATGAAATGAAACTGCTTCAGCCAAGCTCCAATGTTCAGATCAGCCGCAAGACTCCACAGAAATTCCTTAAGAGAGCATGTGAGATTTCTCGTAAAGGATGGGGACAGCCGGCATTCTATAATACGGAAGCAATTATTCAGGAGCTCCTGAATGCAGGAAAGTCGCTGGAGGATGCAAGACGCGGTGGTACCAGCGGGTGTGTTGAGACCGGAGCGTTTGGAAATGAAGCATATATCCTGACCGGATATTTCAATATTCCGAAAGTATTTGAACTGACACTGAACAACGGATTTGATAAGATGAGCGGCAAACAGCTTGGATTAAAGCTGGGATATGCAACGGATTTTAAGACATATGATGAGCTGTTTGATGCATTTAAGAAGCAGATGAAGTATCTCATCGACATCAAGATCGAAGGAAGTAATGTAATCGAAAAGATTTTCGCAGAATATATGCCGGCACCGTTCCTTTCTATTATTACAAATGACTGTATTTCCAAAGGAAAGGACTACAATGCAGGCGGAGCAAGATACAATACCAAGTATCTTCAGGGCGTTGGTATCGGAACTATCACAGACTGTCTGGCAGCTGTAAAATATAATGTATACGATAAGAAGACATTTACCATGGAAGAATTGATGCAGGCTCTGGATGACAACTTTGAAGGACATGAGAGAATTCTGAATCTGGTGAAGAATCATACACCGAAGTACGGAAATGATGATGATTATGCAGATGATATCATGAAGAGCGTATTCGGATATTATCAGGGAGAAGTAACCGGAAGAAAGAATATGCTGGGCGGAACATATCGCGTGAACATGCTTCCGACTACCTGCCATGTTTACTTCGGAGATGTTATGATGGCCAGTGCGAACGGACGTCTTGCTCATGTTCCGGTTTCAGAAGGAATCTCTCCGGAAAAGGGTGCAGATACAAATGGACCGACTGCAGTTATCAAATCATGTGCAAAGATGGATCATTTGATGACCGGAGGAACGCTTCTTAATCAGAAGTTTACTCCAAGTGTAGTAGCCGGAGAAGAAGGACTTGATCAGATGGCAAACCTGATCCGCTCATACTTTAATATGGATGGACATCATATCCAGTTCAATGTTATCGACCGTGAGACTCTGATCGCAGCACAGAAGAATCCAGAGGAATACAAAGACCTAATCGTTCGTGTTGCCGGATACAGTGATCATTTCAGAAACCTGAGTAAAGCGCTCCAGGATGAAATTATCAATCGTACAGAGCAGAGCTTTAATTAATCTTAATTAAAAATGCATAAGGCAGGGACGTAACATTGTATTGTGTTACGTCCCTTTCATGAACAGTTACGAACATTTTATAATACAACTTCAGGAGGCAATGGAAAAATGAAGAGAGAGTTTTTCGAAGAAAACAGAAAAGAATTGTATAAGAGTCTGGAACCGCAGTCGCTTGTCATTATGTTTGCGGGACATGCACCACGCAAAACAAATGATGAAGACTACCCGTTTTTTACAAATCGTAATTTCCTGTACTTAACAGGTGTTGAACAGGCTGATACCGTTCTTATGGCAGTGACAGGCAAAGAAGGGGAATATGAAGAAAAACTGTATATTCTGCCACCGGATGCCATGAAAGAAAGATGGACAGGACGAAGAATCAAAGAGGCGGAAGCGGAGGAGTTATCTGGAGTTCATGCGTTTGGTTATGTGGGAACTTTTAAAGAAGATATGGAAAAAAATATCCGTTCAGGCAATGTGAAACGTGTATGCCTTGACTTTGATGAAGCCTTCCAGAATGATGGGGGTAATGAAGCATTTGCACTTGCAAGAGAACTGAAGGAAACTGCACCGTATATTGCGCTTGAAAATATTCATCCACAGTTGAAACGTCAGCGTACGATTAAAAAGCCATGTGAAATTGAAGCGATGAGAAAGGCCGAGATCATTACCGGTGCCGGAATCGAAGCCATGATGCGTGCGTCCAAACCGGGTATGTATGAATATCAGTATAAAGCAGAGTTTGATTATGCGCTGGCACAGAGAGGGGTCCTTGCACCGGGATTTCCGTCTATTATCTCAGCGGGAAATAATAACTTCTGTATCCATTATTATGACTATCGCGGACAGTCAAAGGATGGAGATATGATTCTGAATGACGTGGGCGCTGTCTGGGATTATGAAATCAATGATGTTTCCAGAGGATGGCCGTGTAACGGAAAATTCTCTGAGCGTCAGAAATTGCTGTATCAGTGTGCATATAATACATCTGAATATATGTTCCGTACACTGAAACCGGGAATTCCGATGAAGGAAGTAGACAATATGGTTCGTAAATACAACTTTGAGCAGTTGAAACAGGCCGGAGTGTGCAGCAATTATGAAGATATCGGTACTTATATGTGGCATGGTGGAGCGCATCATGTCGGATTCGATGTACATGATGTGGTAGATGCGAAAGAAAGATTGACCGCACCGAACATGGTATTCTGTGTGGATGTCGGAATATATCACGAAGAGTGGGGAATCGGCTTCCGTCTGGAGGATAACTGCCTGATTACAGAAAATGGATGTGAGAATCTTTCTCATGCAATCCCGAGAACAATCGAGCAGATTGAAGGGATCATGGGACATTAGTTTGCAAATTGTGATGGAAAAGAAGCATAGAAAAAAGGACAGTTCCAATCGGACTGTCCTTTTTGTCAAGCTTATGTAAGTCTTTTTTCGAAATTACCGTCTATATCGCATCCTTCGGTGAAAATCATAAATGCGTTCGGATCAATAGATTTTACAATGCGTTTCAACTCGTTGACTTCGTATTTTGAAACGACAACCATCAGGATAGAGGAATCTGCATGTGTGTATGCGCCCTCTCCATCCCAGTTCGTAACACCACGCCGCGTCTGCTCCATGATTGCTTCAGCAATACCCGCTTTCTTAGTGAAAATCATAACGCTGACATTGATATTCTGAATATGTATGTGGTCACATGCTGTTGCGTACACAACGCCATAGATCAATGAGTAGATTACGATTTCGATGTTGAACATGAAAAAGCAGATACTGTACACAAAAATGTTAATCAACAGTCCTACTTTTCCTACACTAAAGCCTGGAAAGCGCTGGGTCATATAGATCCCCAGAATGTCCTGCCCACCGCCTGAACTCTCTCCGCGAAGAATAAGTCCGGAACCTGCACCTGCAATAATGCCACCGATGATACATGCGGTCAGATAGTCCTCGATGAGCGGTGTGGATGGAATCGGAATCAAGGTAAGTGCCGCAGTCTGAACTACGATTACGATCATGGACCGCACAAAAAAGCCTTTCCCCATTTTTGACCATGCCAGATAGATGAGTGGCAGGTTGAGCAGAAAGTAAATAATACCGGCAATATCTGTTTGCCCAAATGAAATACCGGTGATTGCGATGAGCAGGGTACGGATTAACTGTGCAATACCCATGAAACCGCCGTTATATAATGAAAGCGGAATGATCATCACATTCAACCCAAAGGCAAACATGACAGCACCGAAAACAGCAGTGCCAAGAGATGTAATCGCATGGCGCTGCTCTTTTGAAATTGGTAAATTGAATGACATACTGTTTCCCCCTTGTTTGGAAATATATTCATCTAACATTTAGAGTATAGAGAAAAGTAAGGAGAAAATCAATGATCTTTTTTAAAAATGAAAAATAATTCGTACTAGCTTGTGGAAAGAAGATTTTCGAGTGCATTATCCTTCCCCAGTGTAAAGTGATCATCATGGAGAATGCTGAAAGCGTGTTCATAATCATTCTCGCGCATATATGTGATCATTTTTTTTAGATTTGTATTTGTAGCGTCAATCTGCATACCGTTTCGGACTGAATAGAGTCCGATACGAACCAATTCTGCAAGATTCGATTCGTAAAAACGGGTAATACGTTCGTTTTCAAAAATGCTGATGATTTCCAGGTGCATTTGGGTATCTGCAAGTTCCCATTCAAAAGGGTCGGCGGCCACAGCACACATGCGAACAACACGGGCCTCTATTTTATAGGAGAATTCTTCTGCACGACCGCTGTCAAAAATCAGCTTGAAAGCAGCACCTTCGAACAGTTCACGAATCTGATAGATTTCTGTGACGGCTTGGTAACTGATCTCTTTTACACGCATGGATTTGTAGTAATCCGTCACAATCAGTCCTTCTGACTGCAACATTTTGAGTGCAGTCCGAATCGGATTACGGCTCATGCCCAGTTCCTGAGTCAACATTGATTCCGTGAGTGTCATACCGGGGGCATAAGTGAGATTCAGTATGTTGTTCTTGATTTTTTCATAAGCCTGATCGGCAAGTGATTTTCTTGGAGCAACCATGATTTTCCCTTTCTGTTTTTAAAAAAAGTATTGTATATATTGTATAAAAAAGAGAAGGGAAATTCAAGGTTTTGTAGAAAATTGTCTTATGGATATTTTTGTGACGCAGCAGTATTGACTTTTGCGATAAGAAATGGTAAATTGTATGCAAATGAGGAAATTGTATACAAATTGAATGATTGTATACAATGAAACAACGCAAAAAACAGCCAACAGAATTAAAGAAGCACAATCGGTCAAAAGCCGTATGCAGGATATTTCAGGAGGAGAAGGGTATGAAATTAGGATTTATTGGGTGTGGAAACATGGCAGGAGCTATGATGAAAGGAATCATTGAGAATCATATTTTTAAACCAGATGAAATAATTGGTTCCGATTTATTTGCTCCGGGAAGAGAACGTTTGAAAGAGCAGTATGGAATTCATGTGACAGACGATAATAAGGAAGTTGTGGAGAAATCTGAGGTTGTGATCTTATCCATTAAACCACAGTTTTATGAAAGCGTGATTGGAGAAATAAAATCTCTGGTAAGGCCGGAACAGCTGATCGTTACGATTGCTCCGGGAAAGACACTTGAATGGTTGGGAGAGCAGTTTGGTGATACTGTAAAAATTATCCGTACAATGCCAAATACTCCGGCGATGGTAGGGGAAGGTATGACTGGAGTGACTCCGAATAAAAATGTGACGAAGGAAGAACTGGATTATGTATGTCGGATTCTTCAGGGATTTGGAAAGACAGAAGTGATTACAGAAAACCTTATGGATGTGGTTGTCGCTGTAAGCGGAAGCTCACCGGCATATATCTTTATATTTATTGAAGCAATGGCCGATGCAGCGGTGAAAGAAGGAATGCCGAGAAATCAGGCGTATAAATTTGCTGCACAGGCAGTGCTGGGAAGTGCAAAAATGATTCTTCAGACAGGCGAGCATCCGGGTGTACTTAAAGATATGGTATGCTCACCAGGAGGAACAACGATTGAAGCGGTTCGTGTTCTTGAAGAGAGAGGGCTTAGAAGTGCTGTTTTTGAGGCGATGGAAGCTTGTGCAGAGGTTGCAAAAAACTTATAATTATGATACAATAATGAAAGAGGCCGGGTGTACTTGTGCATCCGGTCATTTCTATATATGTTCTGAAATGTTGGAGTTCCAGAACGTCTGCCGGCTGGATGCAGGCAGTTTGAGGAGGTTAGGTAAGTGGCATCAAAGCAAAATGTTAAGCGTCGAATCGTAGATGCAGCGTGGGAATTGTTTTATGAAAAAGGATATGACGATACAACTGTGGATGATATCATTCGATTATCTGATACTTCTAAAGGATCGTTTTATTATTATTTTTCTGGAAAAGATGCGTTGCTGGACACGCTTTCGACAATTCTGGATGAGTATTATGCAAATCTGGAGGAAGAGCTTGATGAAAATATGAACAGCTTTGATAAGCTGATGTTTTTGAATTATAAGTCGCATTTGTTTATGGAGACGAAGATTGATGTGACGCTTCTGGCATCTTTGTATTCCACACAGCTGATCGCAAAAGGAGAACGTAATCTTCTGGATCAGAACCGGACATATTATCGCCTGATCAGCAGAATTGTGGAAGAAGGGCATGTGAGAAACCAGATCAGCAGGGAAAAGTCGATCCAGGAAATCACAAAGTATTATTCGCTTTGTGAACGCGCGCTTGTTTCAGACTGGTGCCTGAACAGAGGAAGCTATTCGCTTGCGGAATACAGTAAGGAATATATGCCGATTTTGATGGAGCATTTCCGGGTTAAACAATAGGCGGAAAGGAACGAGGGCATGGAAAAGAGTGACAATAAAGGACTTTTGTCAGTGCATCTGGCCGTATTTTTGTTCGGAGTGGTCGGGCTTTTTGCCAAACTGGTGGATCTCCCTGCGGTTATTATTGTTTTGGGAAGAGTGCTTTTCTCGTCGGTGTTTTTATGGGGCTTTTTGTTGGTACGAAGACAGAGAATCCGATTAAAGAGGCGAGCAGATTATCTGTGGATGATCGCAGCCGGTGTGATTCTTGCGGTACACTGGAGCAGTTTCATGCAGGCGATTCAGAGTTCCACGGTGGCAGTTGGAACTTTGGCATTTTCTACATTTCCCCTTTTCGTTACAATTATGGAACCATATGTATTTCATGAGAAACTCAAAGCATCGGATGTTGTCTGTGCAGTTGTCATGCTGGCAGGTGTATTTCTGATCGTTCCGGAATTTACGCTTCAGAATACGATGACAAGGGGTGTTCTGTGGGGACTTTTAAGTGCAGTGACTTATGCAGTGCTGTCGTTGATGAATCGGAAGTTTTCGGGGAGTTACCCGGCAACGGTCGTATCGTTCTATGAACAGGTAACGGCAGCGGTCGTGTTGTTCCCGATGTTGTTGATTTTGAGACCGCAAGTCACATTGAAAGATGTGGGTGTGCTGATGCTTCTCGGCGTTGTGTTTACTGCCGTTGCTCATTCCCTTTTTATAAATGGACTTCGCACGGTACGCGTGCAGACGGCCGGCATTATTTCCGGACTGGAATCAGTTTACGGAATCGTAAGTGCTTTGATTTTTCTCGGAGAGATCCCCGGAATCAGGGAGATCGCAGGCGGTGCTCTGATCCTTGCAGTTGTTTTTTATTCTACACAAAAAGTGGCTGAATGAGCGGAAATATAAGAGAATTGGAAGAAAACTATTTACGAACCGGGAGAGTTTCGTTAAAATAGGGTACAGTAATAAGAAAAAAAGGAGATTGATAATATGGCAAATCCAATCGTAACATTTGAGATGGAAAATGGTGATGTAATGAAGGTGGAATTGTATCCGGAAGTTGCACCGAATACAGTTAATAACTTTATTTCACTGGTAAATAAAGGATTCTATGATGGGCTGATCTTCCATCGTGTCATCAATGGATTTATGATTCAGGGCGGATGCCCGAATGGAACCGGTATGGGCGGACCGGGGTATTCTATTGCAGGAGAGTTCGCTCAGAATGGCTTCGACAATCAACTGAAACACGAACCGGGTGTGATTTCCATGGCTCGGGCAATGAATCCGGATTCAGCGGGATCACAGTTCTTTATTATGCATAAGAATTCTCCACATCTGGACGGTGCTTATGCAGCATTTGGTAAGATCATCGAAGGCATGGATGTGGTAAATAAGATTGCTGAGACGGACACTGATTTCAGAGATAAACCGATTACAGATCAGAAGATGAAAAAGGTGACGGTTGAAACATTTGGTACAGAATATCCGGAACCGGAGAAGTGCTAATAAGAAAAACGGGAAAGGCAGCGTTTGATATAGGCGCTGCCTTGATAAATATGAGGAAATGGCATGAAGATGATTAAGACAGATAAGCTGGTATTTGAATATGCAAAACGTGACGAGGAAGGCAATATCATCGGAATGAGCCGTGCTGTGGATGAGGTGGATCTGGATATTGAGCCTGGGCAGTTTATAGCAATTCTTGGGCATAACGGTTCGGGAAAATCTACGCTGGCAAAGCATATGAATGCGATTCTGGTACCCACAGAAGGAACGATGTGGGTGGACGGAAAAGATACAAAAGAAGAAGAGTATTTATGGGATATCCGGCAGAGTGCGGGGATGGTTTTTCAGAATCCGGATAATCAGATCATCGGTACAGTGGTGGAAGAAGATGTCGGATTTGGCCCGGAGAATCTCGGAGTGCCGACGGAACAGATCTGGAAGAGAGTGGAGGAAAGCCTGAAGGCGGTCGGGATGATCGAGTATCGGCATCACTCTCCCAATAAGCTGTCAGGAGGGCAGAAACAGAGGGTGGCAATCGCAGGAGTTATGGCTATGCGCCCGAAGTGTATTGTACTGGATGAACCGACTGCAATGCTCGATCCCAACGGACGCAAGGAAGTATTGGAAAGTGTACAGGAATTGAGAAAGAGAGAACATATTACGGTCATTCTGATTACGCATTATATGGAAGAAGTTGTGGACGCGGATCAGGTGATCGTTATGGATCATGGACATGTTGTGATGCAGGGAACTCCAAGAGAGATCTTTTCACAGGTTGATTTGTTGAAAGAGTACAGACTGGACGTGCCGCAGGTTACGATCCTTGCGGATGAGCTTCGCAAGAGAGGGCTTGATATTCCTGCAGGTATTTTGAAAAAAGAAGAATTGGTGGAAATATTATGTCGATAAAATTAGAACATGTGAATTATATTTACAGCGCAGATACTGCTTATGAAAAACAGGCTTTAAAAGATATCTGTCTGGAGATCCCGCATGGACAGTTTGTCGGAATTATCGGGCATACCGGTTCGGGAAAATCTACTCTGATCCAGCATCTCAATGGCCTGATCAGAGCGACGAGCGGAACGGTTTATTATAACGGAGAAAACATTTACGCAGACGGTTATAATATGAAAGAACTGCGCAGCCAGGTGGGATTGGTGTTCCAATATCCGGAACATCAGCTTTTTGAAGTGGATGTGCTCAAAGATGTATGTTTCGGACCGAAAAATCAGGGATTCTCGGAGAAAGAGTGTGAAGAACGTGCCCGGGAAGCTTTGAAGTTGGTAGGACTCAAGGAGAAATACTATGAGCAGTCTCCGTTTGAACTTTCCGGTGGACAGAAGAGAAGAGTGGCAATAGCCGGAGTGCTTGCCATGTGTCCGAAAGTGTTGGTTCTGGATGAACCGACAGCAGGACTTGACCCGAAAGGCAGGGATGAGATCCTGGATCAGATCGCATATCTGCATAAGACGAGTGATATGACGGTGATCCTGGTTTCTCATAGTATGGAGGATATCGCAAAATATGTGGATCGTATCATTGTGATGAACCATGGGGAAGTTATGTTTGATGATGTGCCGAAGCGCGTGTTCTCACATTATAAGGAACTGGAATCCGTTGGACTGGCGGCTCCACAGGTGACTTACATCATGCACGAACTGAAGGAGAACGGATTGGATGTGTCCGTCCATGCGACAACGATTGAGGAAGCGGCGGATGAGATCATGGCTGCTGTGACTAAGAAGGAGAAGACGGAATGATTCGAGATATTACAATAGGACAATATTATCCGGCGAACAGCAGGATTCACCGCCTGGATCCGAGGGTGAAAATTGTGTGTACACTTTTGTACCTTATTTCGCTTTTTATGTTTAAAAGTATTATCGGTTATCTTCTGGCGACCTTGTTTCTTGTATGTGTGGTCAGATTGTCGACTGTTCCGGTGAAGTATATCCTTAAAGGACTAAAACCGATCATAATGCTTCTTATGATTACAGTTTTGTTTAATCTCTTTTTGACGCCGGGAGGAAGGCTGCTTTTTCATTTCGGACCGCTCAAGATTACAGAACAGGGTTTAAATACAGCTGTATATATGGCAATCCGGCTGATCTATCTGATTATGGGATCTTCGCTTATGACGCTTACTACGACGCCGAATGCCCTTACAGATGGTCTGGAAAGTCTTCTTAAGCCGCTGGGACATCTGAATGTTCCGGTGCATGAGATTGCGATGATGATGTCGATCGCTCTTCGTTTCATACCAATTCTGTTGGAAGAAACGGACAAGATCATGAAAGCGCAGATTGCGCGCGGCGCTGATCTGGAGAGCGGAAATATCATTCAGAAAGCTAAGGCTCTGGTACCGATTCTTGTACCGCTGTTTGTATCTGCATTCCGGAGAGCGAATGATCTTGCAATGGCGATGGAGGCGAGATGTTATCATGGCGGTGAAGGAAGAACAAAAATGAAGCCACTGATCTATAAAGGCAGGGATTATGCAGCTTATGCGGTGACGATTGCTTATGTTGCAATCTCCTTTGTGGCAGGAAGATATATTCCGTTTAAAATCTGGATCTTCTAATAATGTAATCAGAAACGGAGCAGATAATGAGAAGAATTAAATTGACAGTTGCATATGATGGCACGAATTATTGTGGATGGCAGGTGCAGCCGAATGGAATTACGATAGAGGAAGTGCTGAATAAAGCAATTTGCACACTTACCGGTGAAGAGATTGCAGTAATCGGTGCCAGCCGGACTGATTCAGGGGTTCATGCAATGGGGAATATTGCTGTGTTTGACACCGGGAGCAGAATACCGGCAGAACGCTTCTCCTATGCGCTGAATCAGAGACTTCCGGAAGATATTGTGGTGACGAAGTCAGAGGAGGTTTCACTGGACTGGCATCCCAGATATCAAAACAGTCTGAAAACTTATGAATACCATATTCTGAATACGAAGACTCCTGTTCCGACGAAGCGGCTTTATAACTGCTTCGTCAGTTTTGACCTCGATGTGAACCGCATGAGACAGGGAGCCCAGTATCTGTTGGGGGAACATGATTTCGCTGCATTCTGCTGCATCCGGACCAACGCAAAGACAACAGTGCGGACGGTCACAGATCTTCAAATTCAGCAGAATCCGCTGAAACCGGAAGAAATTACAATCCGGATTACAGGAAATGGATTTCTGTACAATATGGTGCGGATCATCGCAGGAGTGCTGATTCGCGTCGGGAGAGGGTTTTATGAACCGGAGAAGGTTTTGGAGCTTCTTGAAGGTAGGGAACGAAAAAAGGAGGCAGTCACTGCACCTCCTCAGGGATTGTGTCTAATGGAGATAGTATATGAAAACGATGGATTTTGTGTTTCGAATAGCAGGAGCTGAGGATGTGCCTGCCATAGATAAGATGATCAGGCAGGCGAAGTCAGGTATCACGGATCCGGACTGGTTTGAAGCGGAAGATATGGAATTTGTACGCAGGCATATTTCGGAAGAAGGGTTTATCATTCTGGCGCAGCCTGAGATCGACCGGACAAATACGGCAGCATTGCTTATTGTACGTTTCCCGAAACGTGAAGAAGATAATCTGGGAGAATATCTGGAACTTTCAGAGGAAGAAATGCAGAAGGTCGCACATTTGGAGATCGCGGTAGTCTCTCCGGAGTTTCGAGGAAATTCCCTGCAATATAAACTTCTGGTGGAGGCACAGCGGATATTGAAAAATGGATGGAACGAGCTTGAAATCCGATACTTGATGGCAACTGTTCATCCGGAAAATGTGTACAGTCTTCGAAATGTAGAACGGTTTGGAATGAAAATCGCTGCTGATGTCAAGAAATATGGCGGAAAACGGCGATTTGTTATGTGGAAGAATTTGGATGATGAATATGAGGAAGGAAAATGAAATTACTGAAGCTGGTTGTAGTAGATGATGAACCAATCCTGCTGCAGGGGCTGCTTAAAACTTATGACTGGGGAAGCATGGGGTTTGAAGTGGTGGGAACTGCACAGAGTGGGGAACAGGCGATTCAGGTGATCAAGGAGAAGAAACCGCATGTGGTTCTGACGGATATCCGTATGAAACAGATTTCTGGTCTGATGGTCATGGAGGAGATTCAGAAAGAGGACATGGATTGCCTTTTTATCGTGCTGAGTGCGTACAGGGATTTCGAATATGCACGCCAGGCATGTGAGCTCGGGGCTTTTGCCTATCTTTTGAAACCGATTGAGGACGATAAATTGCAGGAAACCATGGAGAATGCATACAAAAACTGCATGGCACAGATTGAAAATGTACAGCGTATTGAGAGTTGGGAGAAGATGGTGAAAAAAGATTCTGACAGTTTCCTGCAAGTCATTGTACAGAAATACCTTCAAAAGAAAATTACATATGAAAAGATGGAACAGGTCTTTGCAACGGTCGATGATGTGATCCGGGATGGGGATCGTTTTATTACATTGTGTGTAGATATAGATCTTACATATAAGATTACGAATTCGCTTGATTATGAAGCAACAAAGTTGTCGCTGATTCGGTATCTGGAACAGGTGATGAATGGAAAATATTTCTTCTGGCATTTTGAAAGCGAGGAAGGATATTTTGTTTTTCTGGTGAAAACAAGTAAGAATGATACCGTCAAAGAATTGAAACTTCTGATGGAACATATTAAAGAAGAACAGAATTGTCCGGTCGTGGCATCAATTTCAAAACCTTATAAAGGCATGAAAGGGATTGGACGGAGCTATGAAGAGGCTGAAAAATTATTCGGTCTTGCGAGTGCGTCCGGTGCAAGCGCATTTACTATGCCTGAGGAGATTGAGGAAAGTGAGGAACGTACGGATTTTGAGGATGCCGAACTTCTGATTGTCAATGCTATTCGGAAAAATGATGAAAAAGAGCTGAAAAAGGCTTTTGTGCATTTTATCTACAATTTGCCCGAAGCGGAAGAAATGCAATGCCAGCTCCTGCACAAATTGATGCTGAGAGTGGAATTTTTGCTTAAGGATTCCTATGGAATGGTGGACAGTCTACGAGAGCAGTTTCGCAATTATTATTCGAATATCCAGAATCTCAGTGCGGCAAAATCGGTAGATGTATGTTATCGGATTCTCGGCAGTGTCATTGAAGAAAGAAAGAAGCATGCAGGTAAAGATGAGACCCGGTACTTCAAAGAGTATATGTCTGTTGCAGTCGGATATATTGAAGAACACTTGAATGATGAGAATTTATCCATCGTTTCCGTAGCAACTCATATTTATTTGAATCCGGTTTATTTTGGCAGAGTTTTCAAAAATACATTTCATATGACATTTAAGAAATATTTGCTCCAGCAGAGGATTGAGCGGGCAAAGAAACTGCTGTCTGAGGGGGATGAGAGCATAGGAAGTATCTGCGAGCAGGTGGGAATAAGCAATCCTTCCTATTTCTCTCATTTGTTCAAAGAATCCACGGGAATGCTTCCCAGTGAATATAAACGGAATTGTGAGAAAGGGTAACGGCCAGAGATGAAGATCGGGAAAATGAAGTCCGGAATTCAAAAAAAATATTTAAAATACACCATAGCACTTTTGATTCTGGCACTCTTAATGTCAAGCATAGGTGTGTGGATGTTCACTTATCGTCGTCTTAGCTCGGCAATTGTGGATAAATACACTTCTCTCGATGAGAAAATGGGGATTGCACTGGATTCTCTGTTTCAGAAAAGTGATGAAGTCCTGGCAGAGTGTATCCTCAATACAGACGTGCAGGACAGCCTCAGAACGGGAAATCTGGAAGAGGTTGAGAAGACGACGATCAGTAAATACTTTGCTTACATTGACATGGAACATGTATCGGAATACTGTTATGTTGATAATAAACAGAATGTATATACGCGTTCATATTCCAAGATTGATTACGAGGATTTTAAAAAGAGTAAAATGTCTGCTCGGCTCGGGGATTCGTACGCAAAGACGAAATGGTTTCTTGCCCCGGATACGTTATTCGGAGAAGGAAAGCAGGCGGTATTTATCGGGCGGTATGTGCACAGTATGGAATATGCACATGAACCCGGAATGCTGTTCCTGAAAATGGAAGAAGAATTTCTGGATGACATTCTGGGCAGCAATCCGGCTTCCATATCAGATGCTGCGGTTGGAATCATGGATGGGAATGGACAGTTTTGGAAAATGTGGCATCCGGACGGATACGATCTGCCGGATGCAGATCAGAAGATCATGAAAGAAATAGCGAGAACAGACGGAGAAGGTATGATCGCCAACGGAGAGAAAATTCACAGTGGCCTTCTGTCGGCTTACCGGCAGAAGGAGACAGGACTTATCGTTTACACGATCGTACCAAATAGTGTGATTTCTAAGGATTTGGGAAAAATTCTGATCATTTTGTCCGGGATCTATCTTCTCGTCATTGCCGTTGCGTTGAATTTGAGTATCTATTTTTCCAAACGATTTACGAGACCGATCCAGACAATCAGTGAAGCGATGACGGGATTTGACGGAAATGATTTTAGCAGGAAAGTTGAACTGAACACGAATACAGAACTGGATCAGATCGGACAATCCTATAATCAGATGCTTGTAAATATTGAAAATCTTTTGGATGAGATCAAATTACAGGAACGTGAACTGAGGACTAGTGAAATGAATATGCTGATCAGTCAGATCAATCCCCATTTTATGTATAACACTCTGGATACGATCTACATGCTGGCAAGAATCAATGGTGAGGAAACGACAATGAAAATGATACAGGCATTGTCAAAATATCTCCGTTTGTCACTCAGCAAGGGTAATGATATCGTTACAGTGGAAGATGAACTGGAAAATGTAAAGAGTTATATGGAGATCCAGCAGATCCGAAATGAAAATCTGTTCCGATATGAGATTGAATGTCAGGTGGATGCAAAGAGGACCTGGATTTTGAAATTGATTTTGCAGCCGCTTGTAGAAAACGCAATTAAGTATGGCTTTTGTGAAATCTACGAAGGGGGATTTATTCGGATTACGGTAAAAGAAGATGCGGGGCAGCTGAGTCTGGAAGTCTACAACAGCGGAAAGCCGATTGACGGTAAAATGGCAGATAAGATCAATGCGCTTAACGGGGCGCCGCTTAAGGATCTCCGGGAGTGTTTCCCGGACAAAAAACATGGATACGGCGTGACTAATGTTATTACGAGGCTGCGTCTGAAATATGGAGAGGATGTACATTTTGAATATCAAGCAGAAAATGACGGAACCAGATGTATTATCCGGATTCCGGATGATGGGAAAGAAAATAGAGAATTATAGAAGACTGTTATCAGTATTGCTCTGTGTTGTGATGCTGGCAGGGGTTGCCTGTGGATGCCAAAAGAGCGAACAGACACAGACCAAGGAAGAAGAACGGGGAGAAATCCACATTCCTGTAATCTTTACTGTAAATCCTACGAATGGTAAAAAGAGTAACCAACAGCTTACAGAAGCTTTCAATGAGGAATATGACGGAATCTATCAGGTTGATGTAGAGTGGGTGTTGGAGACAGAAGAGGAATACCGGCAGAATCTGAAACGGCAGAATGTGACGGATTCGCTTCCTGCGGTAATCACAGATCTGCGGATGCTGCCGTCATTTTATCAGATGATGATCGAAGATGGCCGTCTGGAAGATCTTGCACCGTATCTGGAAGCGGATGAAGAATGGAGAAATATGGTTGAGCCTGCGGTAATGGAAGCGTGTATGGAAGAGGATGGTGCAGTGTACTTGGCACCGATCAGTACGGCGGCATTTTCCTGCTCCGGTATGTTCTGGAATAAAGAATTGTTTGAAAAGGCAGGGATAGAGCGATTCCCGGAGACCTGGGAAGAATTCTGGGAATGCTGCGACAGGCTGCAGAGTTGCGGTATTACACCACTTGCATTGCATACGGAAGGAACAGGATGGGCTCCCATGTTGATTGCAACAGCGGTAATTGCTGATACATCGGATGGTGCTGAATTTATGAAAGAGCTTTTCCCGGATACATATCAGAATGAAAGCGGTGTTATGCTGGCAGAAACGCTTAAGAAACTGTTTTCTTATACAACAGATGATGCAATGCATGCCGATTTCGATGTTTCATTTACCAATTTCTTTTCGGGAGAGGCGGCCATGATCCCGAATGGATATTGGATGATCGAACAGATACCTGATGGATGGCGGGGGAAGACTCGCTTTTCGGCATTCCCGGGAAATAAACTGATCTCGTCTCCTGAGACATTCGGATGGGCGGTGGTTTCTGATTATAGTGATGAAGTGAAGAAGGGGGCTGTGGAATTCTTGAAATTCCGCACAAAGTATAATAGGGAAGAAAGGGAACGCCTGATGAAATCCGGTGAGGGATGGAATGTGCCTGCACTGAGTGATTATATTGACGCTTTTTCGGCGGACCCACAGATCGTTCCGAATTACCAGGTGAAATGGAATTCCATCTTACAGGAAGAAACTTTGGAAGAGTGTCTTCCGGAACTGGCTAAAGGGAAGATTACAGTAGAAGAATTCCTGAAAAAAGCGGATGAGAGTATCCGGGAATATGAAGCTGAACAGTAAAGTGTAAACCTGAACTATTAAAAATAAAAGGTATGTTTTTTGATAGTTCAGGTTTTTTTCTTGATAACGGACAGGAATATTTCTCTGCTATGATTATTACAGAAAAAAGAAAACCAAGTTTTCAGAAAAGAGGGAGAATTTGTTATGAAAAACAAAAAAAGATGGATCGCACTGGGACTGGTTGCAGCAATGGCAGTAGGAACACTTGCAGGCTGTGGCGGAAAGAAAGAAGAAGGTGGCGACGGAGAAGCAACAGGTTCTGTATATTATCTGAACTTCAAACCAGAACAGGATGAACAGTGGCAGGAACTTGCAAAAGCTTACACGGAAGAAACCGGAGTAAAAGTTGAAGTTGTTACAGCTGCATCCGGAGAGTATGAAACCACACTGATGAGTGAAATGGGTAAGAGCGGTGCTCCGACACTGTTCCAGGTAAACGGACCGGTTGGACTTGCTAACTGGAAAGATTACTGCTATGACCTTTCAGGTTCAGATGTTTACAAACAGCTGACAAGCGAAGATTATGCACTGAAAGATGGCGACAAAGTAGCTGGTATCGCTTACGTTATTGAATCTTATGGCCTGATTGTGAATAAAACGCTGCTTGCAAAAGCTGGCTACACAATTGACGATATTCAGTCTTTCGCAGATTTGAAGAAAGTTGCAGAAGATATCACAGCACGTTCTTCTGAACTCGGATTTGCAGCATTTACATCAGCAGGTATGGATGGATCTTCTGACTGGAGATTTAAGACACATCTTGCAAACCTTCCGATCTATTTCGAATATCAGGAGGACGGAATCGGAACAACTGATGCAATCAAGGGAACATACCTTGACAACTATCGTAATATCTGGGATCTGTACATCAACAACAGTACCTGCGCACCGGCTGAACTGGCTGCCAAGACAGGTGATGACTCCCGTAACGAATTCCTGGCAGGCCAGGCAGTATTTTTCCAGAATGGTTCATGGGAATACGGCAACCTTACAGCAGACGGAACATTTACAGATGATGACCTTGCTATGATCCCAATCTACATCGGCGCAGGCGATGAGGCAAATCAGGGACTGTGTACCGGTACTGAAAACTACTGGTGTGTAAACTCAGAAGCAGACGAAGCTGATATTCAGGCTACTCTGGATTTCATGAACTGGTGTGTAACTTCTGAAAAAGGAACAAAAGCTATGGGCGAAGATATGGGATTCGTTATTCCGTTCAAGAATGCAGTAGAATCTCAGAACCTGTTCGTAAAACAGGATAAAGAAATGACAGAAGCAGGAAAAACACCTGTATCTTGGAATTTCCCGACAATGCCGTCAGAAGAGTGGAAGAATGGTGTAGGCCAGGCTCTTACAGCATATGCAGCAGATCAGACTGATGAACAGTGGGCTGGTGTTGTATCCGCTTTCGTAGATGGATGGAAAACAGAATACGAGCTGGCAAATCAGCAGTAATAAGGAACTGGAGTAAACATGAAAAAGGACAGGCAGCGTTCCTGCCTGTCCTTATTATGTGAGGATTTGAAAGGCAAACGGTTATCTGCCTTGTCAGATCTGGTTATGAGTGAGGAGGAGCTCTATGGAAAAAGCGTTAAAGCGTTACGCACCGATTTTTATTCTTCCAACCTTTCTTGCATTTGTAATTGGATTTATCGTACCGTTTATAGAAGGCTTATATCTTTCATTCTGTAAATTTACGACGGTAGACAATGCAACATGGGTAGGACTTACAAACTATATTGCAGCAATCAAAGATACATCATTTACTGATTCCTTTAAATTTTCAGTTATGTTCTCGGTTGTCTCTATTCTGACTATCAATGTGCTTGCATTCGGACTTGCACTTCTGTTGACACAGAATCTGAGAGGAACCAACATTTTCAGAACAGTATTCTTTATGCCGAACCTGATCGGCGGTATCGTTCTTGGATATATCTGGCAGATCTTGATCAACTGTGTGCTGTCACTTACTGCTCAGCCGCTGCTTGCACTGAACAGCAAAGCCGGATACTGGGGCATGATCATCCTGATGTGCTGGCAGCAGATTGGATATATGATGATCATCTATATTGCAGGACTGCAGAATGTGCCGGATTCTTTGATTGAGGCGGCTAAGATCGATGGTGCTACGAACCTTCAGACACTGATTAAGATCAAAGTACCGATGGTTATGTCATCCATTACTATTTGTGTATTCCTGACATTGACAAACTCATTCAAATTGTTCGACCAGAACCTCGCACTCACCGGCGGTGATCCGAACCATACAACAGAAATGCTGGCACTCAACATTTACCAGACTTTCTATGCGCGTTCCGGTATGCAGTGGAAGGGTTATGGACAGGCAAAGGCAGTTATTTTCTGTCTTATCGTAATTGTTATTTCGTTTGCTCAGCTTAGAGCAACCCGTTCAAAGGAGGTGCAGCAGTAATGGATAAAAAAAGAAAGCCGGGTAGTATGATATGGACCATTATTTTGGGAATCGCTTCTGTTCTCTGGATATATCCTGTTGTCATGATTCTTTTAAATTCTCTGAAAAAAGAATCTGCAATCAGTACAGCTGCTGCGTTCAAACTCCCTACGGCAGACTCTTTTACAGGTATTGCAAACTATATTGATGCGATTGCATCCAAGGGATTCCTGAGCAGTTTGGGATTCAGTACATTTATCACCATCACCTCTGTTACGGCAATTCTGATCTGCTGTTCTATGTGTGCATGGTATATCACCCGTGTAAAAGGCGTGATTTCACAGGTATTATATTACCTGTTCGTATTCTCAATGGTAGTCCCGTTCCAGATGGTTATGTTTACACTGTCTCAGACAGCAGATAAACTGAAGCTGAACACTCCGTGGAATATCTGGATTATTTATCTGGGATTTGGTGCAGGACTTGCAGTATTCATGTTCTGTGGATTTGTAAAATCAATCCCGATCGAAGTAGAAGAGGCTGCTATGATCGACGGATGCAATCCGCTTCAGACCTTCTTCCTGATCGACGTACATATACTGAAACCGACGATGATCTCTGTTGGTATTCTGGAAGCTATGTGGGTATGGAATGATTATTTGCTTCCGACATTGGTTCTTGATATCAAGAAATATAAGACTATTCCGATGCTGATCCAGTACTTCAGAGGAAGTTACGGTAAAGTGGAAATGGGACCGATGATGGCAAGTATCATGCTTACTGTCATTCCGATCATCATTGTATACCTGGCAGGACAGAAGTATATCATCAAAGGTGTTGCTGCCGGTGCGGTAAAAGGCTAATCAGGCTAACATATTATAAATCGAAAAGAAAGCGGTTTCTGGAAACGGGAACCGCTTTCTTTTTGTTTTTTGAGCGGGACAGAAAAACAGAATCTTCCTTGACAAATGAATCAATATAAGTTAGTATTACTCCATGACGAAATATTTAAATGCTGTGATAGGAAGAAGTAGTTTCTGACAAGACTCAAACAGAAAGTTACCGGTTGATGAGAGGTGCAGGAAGAGTCAGAGATGAATACATCCTGGAGCATCACACCGAACGCAGAGAGAAGAGAACAGGTAAGTAGGCTGTGACGGAATGGCGGACGTTATACCGCTGCAGTGATGGATGCGATGGCAGAGTCACTCACGGAGGCATACAGCGCGAGCTGCATGTGAAATAAGGTGGTACCACGGGATTATTCCCCGCCCTTACAGAAAAAAAGTAAGGACGGGGCTTTTTTTCGCAAAAACAAAAATTGATTAAATAATTTTTGAAAGAGAGGATAACGAAAATGGGAATTTACGAAGAACTTCAGGCGAGAGGACTAATCGCCCAGGTAACTGATGAACCGCTGATCCGCGATTTGGTAAATAACGGAAAGGCAACATTTTACATCGGATTTGATCCGACTGCAGACAGTCTGCATGTAGGGCATTTCATGGCGCTCTGCCTGATGAAACGTCTGCAGGAAGCCGGTAACAGACCGATCGCTCTGATCGGCGGCGGTACAGCTATGATCGGAGATCCGTCAGGACGTACGGATATGCGTCAGATGATGACGGAGGAAACGATTCAGCATAATTGTGAATGCTTCAAGAAACAGATGAGCCGTTTTATCGATTTCTCGGATGGAAAGGCATTGATGGTAAATAATGCGGACTGGCTTCTGGATCTGAATTATGTAGAAGTGCTGCGTGAAGTCGGTGCGCATTTCTCCGTAAACCGTATGCTTTCTGCGGAATGCTATAAGCAGAGAATGGAACGCGGACTGAGCTTCCTGGAATTTAACTACATGATCATGCAGAGTTATGATTTCTACATGCTGTTCCAGAAATACGGATGTAATCTTCAGTTCGGAGGAGATGACCAGTGGAGCAACATGCTCGGCGGTACGGAGCTGATCCGCCGTAAACTCGGAAAAGATGCAAGCGCCATGACAATCACGCTTCTTCTGAATTCCGAAGGCAAGAAGATGGGCAAGACACAGTCCGGTGCAGTCTGGCTTGACCCGAATAAGACTTCTCCGTTTGAATTCTACCAGTACTGGAGAAATGTGGCAGACGCGGATGTGTTAAAATGCCTGCGTATGCTTACGTTCCTTCCGCTGGAGCAGATTGATGAGATGGACAAATGGGAAGGCGCCCAGCTGAATAAGGCCAAAGAAATCCTTGCTTATGAACTGACAAAACTGGTTCATGGCGAAGAAGAAGCCGAGAAGGCACAGCAGGGAGCACGTGCGCTGTTCAGCTCCGGAAATGCAGCAGATATGCCGACAGCAGAGCTGACTGAGGAAGATTTTACAGACGGGAAGATCGACATCCTGACCCTCCTTCATAAGAGCGGTTTGGTCCCTTCCAAATCTGAGGCGCGCCGTGCCGTTCAGCAGGGCGGTGCAGCGGTGGACGGTGAGAAAGTTACAGACATCGCAGCAACATTTGCCAGAGAAGAATTTGACGGAGACGGAAAAGTCTTGAGACGCGGTAAAAAGAATTTCCGTAAAGTAGTGAACAAAGCGTAAGTAATATCGGACTGGAGGCATACGTGATGAGTTTTAGAGAAATAAAACCGGAAGAACTGAAAGAAAATCCATTCGATCTGATCGGAAAACAGTGGATGCTGATCACGGCGGGCGATGAGACGAAATGCAATACGATGACTGCAAGCTGGGGAGGCGTCGGAATCATGTGGGGAAAACCGACTGCGACAGCCTATATCCGTGATTCCCGTTTTACCAAAGAATTTGTAGATGGAAGCGAGTACTATACTTTATCATTTTTCGAGGAAACATACAGACCGGCGCTGAGTCTCTGCGGAAGGGTTTCCGGAAGAGATACGGACAAGATGAAAGATGCGGGACTGACTCCGTACTATATAGACGGAACGTCAGCGATTGCGGAGGCACGTCTGATCTTTGTCTGCCGTAAGGTGTTCCATCAGAGAATGGGAGAAGAAAACTTTGATGATCGCAAGAATCTGGAAAAATGGTATCCGGATCGCGATATGCATACGATGTATATGGGCGAAATTGTCAAAGTACTCGTAAAAGAGGATTAATGCTATGGGTAGATGGAAGCAGAACATCACGGTCGTTCTTGCATCTGCTTCACCCAGAAGAACGGAACTTCTGGGACAGGCGGGGATTCGTCATGTAGTCATCCCATCAAGCTGTGAGGAGACGATCAGCTCTGTGGTGCCGGAAGAGGTTGTCATGGAGCTCTCTGCGCAGAAAGCAGAAGACGTCTACGCAGGCTATGAGAAAGGGCATCCGGATGAAGAATTTGTCGTGATTGGTGCGGATACCGTTGTGGCATCCGGTAAAGAGATCCTTGGCAAGCCGAAAAGTGAGGAAGACGCATACCACATGATCTCCCTGCTCCAGAACCGGACGCATCAGGTATATACCGGAGTGACACTTCTGGCGAAAACGAATGAAGGACAGAAGAAGAATACATTTTTTGAATGCAGTCACGTGGCGGTGTATCCGATGGAGGAGGAAGAAATCCGTGACTATATTGGAACCGGAGAACCTATGGATAAAGCTGGCGCGTATGGGATTCAGGGCGGTTTCGCAATCTACATTCGGGGAATAGAGGGGGACTACAACAATATTGTCGGACTTCCGATCGCCAGAGTGTATCAGGAACTGAAAAAAATGGAAATATGATCGTATGACTGGATGAAAAATGTAAGCAACAAGGAGAAAAATACGATGAAGAAGAAATGGTGGCATGGAAAAACAGCATATCAGATTTACCCGAAAAGCTTTATGGACAGCAACGGAGACGGGATCGGTGACATCCGGGGAATTATCGGTAAACTGGACTATCTGAAAGATCTGGGCGTGGATATCATCTGGCTGTCCCCGATCTATCAGTCTCCGTTTGTAGATCAGGGATATGACATATCTGATTATTATGCTATTGACCCGGCATTTGGAACGATGGAAGACATGGACGAACTGCTTGAGGAAGCAAAAAAACGCGATATGTACATCGTCATGGATCTGGTTGTAAATCATTGCTCAGATCAGCATGAATGGTTTCAAAAGGCACTTCAGGATCCGTATGGAGAATACGGAAAATATTTCTATATCAGAGAAGGAAAAGACGGGCAACCGCCCTGCAACTGGCGCTCCTATTTCGGAGGCAGTGTCTGGGAAAAACTTCCGGGATATGAGAATCTGTTTTATCTTCATATGTTCGCGAAAGAACAGCCGGATCTGAACTGGGAGAACCCGAAGCTGCGGGAAGAAATCTATAAAATGATCCGCTGGTGGATGGAAAAAGGCTTGGCCGGTTTCCGGTTGGATGCAATTATCAATATTAAGAAAGATCTTCGTTTCCAGGATTTCCCGGCTGACCGTGAAGACGGAATGTGCAGCGCAGCGCTGATGCTCCAAAATGCGCAGGGGGTTCATGAATTTCTTCAGGAGATGAAAGAAAAAGCCTTTGCGCCGTATCAGGCATTCACGATAGGAGAGCTTTTTGATTTTCGCGAGGAAGAGATGGAGAAATATATCGGAGAGAACGGCTGTTTTGAATCCATATTTGATTTTGCGCCGCATTTAATTGGCGGAAATCAAAAGGGATGGTATGCCTGTGAGCCGGTGGACCCGGATGCATACCGGGATACGGTGATGAGAAGTAAACTTACGTCGCAAAAAACAGGACTGATGGCGAATATCATCGAGAATCATGATGAGCCTCGCGGGGTAAGCCGTTATATTCCGGAAGGAGAAGTGACGGAAATCAGCAAGAAAATGCTGGCAGGACTTATGATGATGACTTATGGCCTTCCGTTTCTCTATCAGGGACAGGAAATCGGTATGACAAATACCCGTTTCGAAAGCATTTCCGATATCAATGATATCAGCACGATCGAAGAATATCGCCTTGCCAGAGAGCAGGGCTATGACGAGCGGGAAGCACTGGATATTGTTGCGAAATTCAGTCGCGATAATGCCCGCACACCGATGCAGTGGGATGACACTGAGCATGCAGGATTTACCGATGGTACGCCGTGGCTTAAAGAAAATCCGAATTATAAGGAAATCAATGTGGCCGACCAGGAAGGAAGAGAAGGATCTGTTCTCGAATTTTATAAAGAAATGATTCGTCTCCGCAAAGATCCGGAATATGGTAATACCGTTGTGTATGGAGAGATGATACCTGCATATGAAGGCGAAAAGAGACTTTTTGCTTTCTATAGAAAGGATGAAGACCATACATTGCTGGTAGCTTCCAACTATCAGAACGAAGAGCGGACCATACCGATGGAGTTTGACAGCAAAAAAATCCTAGTCAATAATTATCCGGAGGATAATATCGAGAAAAGAGTCCTGAAGGTGAAAGACGGCTGGCTGCTGACACTGAAGCCGTATCAGTTCATTGTGGCAGAACTCTGACCGGAAAATAGCTGACTATAAAAACATAATACAGACAGAAGGACAGAAGGTTTTTACACTAACTGTCCTTTTATCTTGTCATGCATATTCTAAAATGATCTGTTGAATCTTTTGGAGTTGAATCCCTATTTTGCTAAGAAGGGATCCGTTATTTTAGATATTTCACGCTGTAAGGAGGCATCTCCAGATGTCCGTTCATCTCAATGACTTCGCCGGTCAGCAGATCGGTCATCGTTCCGCCAAGCTCCCCATTCTGTGCGGTGTACGGTGCATCGGAGGCGTTGATTGCAACCAGCATGCGTTCGGAATCCGTTTTGCGTTCAAAAACAAGCTGGTGGTTGGTGAGGACAACATTGCGATAGGTTCCGTTACAAAGCGCATCACTGCCTGTGCGAATATGAATCAATTCCTTGATCAATTCCGTCAGTTCATTCGGCTTCGGCTCTTCAAAACATGGACGAAGTGCATAATCATTATTCGGAGCCTTGACGCCCTCTTCTCCCCATTCGCTGCCATAATAAATACACGGAACTCCCGGCATTCCTAGAAGAAGACCGTAAGCCAGCGGAAGATGGTTCTTATTGGTCAGAATGCTGGCGATTCGTGTTACATCATGATTATCGACAAAGGACATCAGATGCTTTCCGCGGTAAATGCACCACTGTTCCGGACCGTACTGGCGATTCAGAGAATGAGCGATCTCGAACATATTCATACTGTTGAAACTGGAGTAGATTCCTTTGTAGCACTCATAATTCGTACAACTGTGGAGCATTTCATCATTTACGATCAGATTATAATCGCCGAACAATACCTCGCCGATCAGAGCAAAATCCGGTTTCAGTTCCTGGCAGAAGCTGCGCAGGCGTTTCATAAAATTGCGCTCCAGACTGTAGGCAACATCGAGCCGCAGTCCGTCGATATCGAATTCTTCCACCCAGCCCTTCACGCATTCCAGAAGATAATCGACAACAGCCGGATTGTAGAGATTCAGCTTGACCAGTTCATAGTGACCTTCCCAGCCTTCATACCAGAAGCCGTCATTATAGGCAGAATTACCGTCAAAATTGATGCAGAACCAGTCTTTGTAGGGAGAATCCCATTTCTTCTCCTGCACATCCTTAAAAGCCCAGAAACCGCGCCCTACATGGTTGAATACACCGTCCAGAACAATCTTCACATTATGTGCATGCAGATCCTTGCAGACCTCTGCGAAATCCTCGTTTGTCCCAAGGCGACAGTCGATTTTTTTGAAATCGCGGGTATCATATCCATGATTGTCCGATTCAAATATCGGGTTCAATAATATAGAAGAAACACCAAGTTCCTGCAGATAACTGCTCCATTCCTTCAACTTCAAAATTCTCGGAACTACGTTGCCGTCATTGGAAGTCGGCGCTCCGGTAAATCCAATCGGATAGATTTGATAAAAAATGCCTTCATAAGCCCACATGTGTCAGTACCTCGTTTCTTGTATTTTTGTGTGGTTTCATATGTGCTTATTATACCATAGGAACAGATGACCGGGCTACTGTAAAATTTCTGTGATTGTATATACGATAACGAATTGTGCGGGGAGTCGAAAAAAATAAGGAATAAATCAAAAAAACAGTTGACATGGAAAAGGCACCATAATATAATGATAAAGTATGACACGAGGAAGAGACAATTTACACCAAAGCCCCGGAGTGGATTGTTTTCCAATAGAATCTACAATGAAAATAATTAGTAAAAATGGAAATTCATAGGAGGTCAACCAATGAAAACTTACATGGCTAATCCAGATAAGATTGAGAGAAAATGGTATGTAGTTGACGCTGAAGGACAGACACTCGGACGTCTTTCTGCAGAGATCGCAAAAGTTTTAAGAGGAAAAAATAAACCGGTATTCACACCGCACATTGATACAGGCGATTACGTAGTAGTTGTAAACGCTGCAAAAGTAAAAGTAACTGGTAAGAAATTAGACCAGAAAGTATACTATCATCATTCAGACTATGTAGGTGGAATGAAAGAAACTACATTAAGAGAAATGATGGCTAAGAAGCCGGAAGCAGTTATTGAGATGGCTGTTAAGGGAATGCTCCCGAAGGGACCTTTAGGAAGAACTATGATTAAGAAACTTCATGTATATGCAGGACCAGAGCATGAACAGCAGGCACAGAAGCCGGAAGTTTTAACATTTTAGTTGAAGGTGTGAAAGGAGGATATTACAATGGCTAATGCTAAATTCTACGGAACAGGAAGAAGAAAAAAATCTATCGCAAGAGTATACCTTGTACCGGGTACAGGTAAGATCACAATCAATAAAAGAGACATCGACGAATATTTCGGACTGGAAACTTTAAAAGTTGTAGTTCGTCAGCCGCTGGTTGCAACTGAGACAGCTGATAAATTTGATGTATTAGTAAATGTACACGGTGGTGGATATACAGGACAGGCTGGTGCAATCCGTCACGGTATTTCAAGAGCTCTGCTTGAAGCAGATGCTGATTACAGACCGGTTCTGAAAGCAGCTGGATACTTAACACGTGATCCACGTATGAAAGAACGTAAGAAATACGGTCTCAAGGCCGCCCGTCGCGCTCCGCAGTTCAGCAAGAGATAATCAGCTGTTCAAACTGCATCAAAATGGTTCAAAAAGCCCGGAAAATCAAGGTTTTCCGGGCTTTTCCTATGCCCTGAAAGGCTGATATAGTTTGACTGGATTTGACGAAACAAGATCCAGTTTCACCCAACTTTCAGTGGTTACCAAGTGGATAACCGGCAAAAAATAGGGTAAAAAGAGGGCCAAGTGGTTACCAAATAGGATAACCGAAGGCCGTTTTTTGCCCTTTGGAGAGGTGGCTTTTTCTTCTCCTTTATTGACCATTTTCATTTGATTGGTTTGAGATAATTTGACCTAATTTGAATACAACAGAATAAATCTAATCGCCAAGCGCTCAGTATTTTTCTACTGGGCGCTTTTTGCATTTCCGGGGAATTTCATTCCGGGATAAGAAAAGGCCGTCACTTTCAATTTTTGAAGTGGCGGCTTTTTCTATTTCCAGAAGCCATAGAACAATTCAGAAATGAGGTGAAGTCATTGAACACGCAAATCATCGCCATCGCCAACCAGAAAGGCGGCGTTGGCAAGACAACCACCTGCGCGAACTTAGGTGTAGGTCTGGCGCAGGCTGGGAAAAAAGTGCTGCTGATCGACGGAGACCCGCAAGGCAGCCTGACCATCAGCCTGGACCATCCCCAGCCGGACAAGCTGCCCTTTACCCTGTCCGATGCTATGGGTCGCATCCTGATGGACGAGCCAATCAAGCCCGGTGAGGGTATTCTGCACCACCCGGAAGGCGTTGACCTGATGCCTGCTGACATTCAGCTATCCGGCATGGAGGTCTCCCTGGTGAACGCCATGAGCCGAGAGACCATCCTGCGGCAATACCTGGACACGCTCAAGGGACAGTATTCCCATATCCTAATTGACTGCCAGCCTTCCCTGGGTATGCTCACGGTCAACGCACTGGCAGCCGCCAACAGGATCATAATCCCCGTCCAGGCAGAGTATCTGCCCGCCAAGGGCCTGGAACAGCTGCTCCGGACGGTCAATAAGGTCAAGCGGCAAATCAATCCCAAGCTCCAGATCGACGGCATACTGCTGACGATGGTGGACAACCGCACCAACTTTGCCAAGGAGATCGCCGCTCTGTTGCGGGAGACCTACGGCAGCAAAATCACGGTTTTCAAAAGCGAGATTCCCCATTCTGTCCGGGCAAAGGAAATCAGCGCCGAGGGCAAGAGCATTTTTGCCCATGACCCCAATGGCAAGGTAGCCGAGGGGTACAAAAATCTGACCCAGGAGGTGATAAAACTTGAAAAGCAGCGCGAAAAAAGTAGAGCTGGCTCCATACGATGACTTGTTTTCCACCGAAGAAAGCCGCCAGGATGCCAAGCTGGAAAAAGTACGGGAAATCCCGCTGTCTGAGCTGCATCCTTTCAAGAACCATCCCTTCAAAGTCAAGGATGACGAGGCCATGATGGAGACCGCCGACAGTGTTCGGCAGTACGGTGTTCTGGTTCCGGCGATTGCCCGCCCGGACCCGGAGGGCGGCTATGAGCTGGTTGCCGGTCACAGGCGGTACCGGGCCAGTGAGCTGGCCGAGAAAGAAACCATGCCGGTCATTGTCCGAGACCTGGACGATGATGCCGCCACCATCATCATGGTGGACAGCAACTTGCAGCGAGAAAGCCTGCTCCCCAGCGAGAGGGCCTTTGCCTATAAGATGAAGCTGGAGGCTATTAAACATCAGGGGGAACGCTCTGACTTAACTTCTCGCCAAGTTGGCGAGAAGTCGCAGACTTCTATTCAGCTTGTTGCAAGCCAAGCCGGTGAAAGCCAGCGACAGGTTCAACGATATATCCGCCTGACGGAGCTGATTCCCGAACTGCTGGATATGGTGGATGAAAAGAAAATCGCGCTCAATCCGGCCTATGAGCTGTCTTTCCTCAAAAAAGAGGAACAGCGGGACTTGCTGGACGCGATGGACAGCGAACAGGCTACCCCCTCTCTCTCCCAGGCCCAGCGGCTCAAGAAATACAGTCAGGAGGGGCATCTGACCCTCGATATGATGCGCGTCATCATGGGCGAGGAAAAGAAAAGCGATCTCGACAAAGTGACCCTTTCTGCCGACATCCTGCGGAAGTATTTTCCCAAGAGCTACACGCCCCAGCGGATGCAGGAAACCATCATCAAGCTGCTGGAGGGGTGGCAGAAAAAGCGCCAGAGAGACCAGGAACGATGAAAGGAGCCGCCTATGAGGGATATTGCAGCGCGTGAGCTGAAAGGACATAACATTCTCGCCGTAGAGCGTTTTCAGGACAACACCCGCTGGATGATTGAGTTTTCCATCCTGCGTCCCTGTTCCTACGGAAGCCCCGGCGATGAAATGCGGCTGTTTCTCACCGAGGACGGGTATCAGGCCGCCCTCGTAAGCCAGAAGCGCCGGGAAATCAAAATCAAGCGGTATGCCCGTGTGATCGAGGGCCATGTTCTCGACTTCAAGCCGGACAAGCGTCGCCGCCACCCGTAAACCTGCCACTACCACGAAAGGAAAGGAATGAATATGTGTACTGTCCAGAGCATCAAGGATGCTATCCGGGAAAACTGCCAGTCTCAGTATGACATGGAATCCACCGACATTGACCGGGTTTTGCAGGCCCTCCCGTTTTCGGGGCATGAATCGTTGTTCGACCAGCCGCCGTTGCCCAAGCGTCCCTACCGGCCCCGGAAGAACACGAAAATCAAGAACAGCTAAACGCCACAGTCTTTTTCACAAAAGATTGTGGCTTTTTTCATGCCCTGAGAGCAGAAAGGAGTGAAGTCAATGGCGGTCTTTCGGATTGAAAGAACCCGCGACTATACGGTAATGAGCAATCATCACCTGCGGAACCATGAATTGTCCCTGAAGGCAAAGGGGTTGCTTTCCATGATGCTGTCCCTGCCGGATGACTGGAACTATACCACCCGTGGCCTTGCGAAAATCTGCAAGGAGGGCGTGGACGCCATCGGTAATGCGCTGCGGGAGCTGGAAACCGCCGGTTACATCGTGCGCCACCAGCTGCGGGACCGGCAGGGCCGGATCAGCGACACCGAGTATGTTATTTATGAACAGCCCCAGCCCCGGCAGCCGGAAACGCCTGGGCCGGATACGGATGTACCAGATACGGCTTCACCAGATACGGAAAACCCGTATCTGGATAAACCGGATACGGAAAAGCCCGCAGAATTAAATATAGAGAAATCAAATACCCAAAAATCAATTACTCATGGATCAAGTACCGATTCCATTCCCTTCCAGGAAACAGCGGCGGCAAGACCGCCGGAACGGAAAGGAAGGGAAACGATGTCGCTCACAGAGATGGAAAGTTATCGGGATTTGATTCTGGAGAACATCGAGTATGACCACCTGTGCCGGGAGTTTACCACCTACCGGGAGGACCTGGACGAGATCGTGGAGCTGATGGTGGAGACTGTCTGCGCCAAGCGGAAAACCACCCGGATCGCTGGCAGCGACTTCCCCCATGAGGTAGTCCGCTCCCGGTTTTTGAAGCTGGACTGCTCCCATATCGAGTTTGTCATGGAGTGCCTGCGGAACAACACCACCGAAATCCGCAACATGAAGCAGTATCTGCTTGCGGTGCTGTTCAACGCGCCTACCACGATCAGCAATCACTACACCGCACAAGTCAACCACGATATGTACGCAGGCGGCTGGTAAACAGCCGCTTTTCTGCTACCCGGACACACCGGGAGAAAGGATTTTGCCATGAAACGACCCCTTGCTTACATTACGGCTCCCTGGAGCAACAGCCAGTATGAGAATGCCGAGAACGCTGCGGCCTACTGCCGTCAGGTGTACGACGCCGGGTATTCGCCCATCTGCCCGGTGCTGTTCCTGCCCACCTTCCTCAAGGACGAGATTCCCCAGGAACACAAGGACGGGCTGGATATGGCGCGGGACTACCTGCGCCGGTCCCATGTGCTGGTGGTCTGCGGCCACGGCATCGACGAGACCGTGAAGAATGACATTGCCACCGCCGAGCGCCTGCGGATTACCGCCACCACCTTGGACGGCATTCTGACCGTGAAGGGCCAGGGGCGCGGGAAAGGAGGTGTGCGCCATGCCTGAGCGTAAGACTGTGGGCCAGCTGATGGAGGAAATGCGCCTCAAGGCCGGGGCGCAGAACTACCACGGCCACGAATACATGGATTTGCAACGGTTTGCCGAGGGCACCCGGCACATGATTATCTTCGATGTGCTGACCCACGATTCGCCGGTGGGCTGGAAAGGCGAACGGACCCGCCTGTTTCTGACGGAGGCCGGATACCAGAAAAGCCTGGAGAACCAGGAAAAGGGCCATATCAAGATTCTCAGCCATGCCAAAGTGCGCCAGGGCCATCTGTACTATGACCGCTCCGACCAGCTGCGCTGAAAGGAGCCTGCCATGCTGAAATACCTGCTGCGGCGGCTGGTGGTCCCGCCTTAGTATCAAGCGCCACCCCTGCAAAATCCGTGGAAAGGAGGCGATGACCTATGCAGGAGGAAGTGGAAAACAGGACTTTGACGCTGGTAGTCAGCGGAACAAAGTTTACCGGGCGGCTGTTGAAAGCCGCCATCACCAAGTACCTTGCCCACCGCAAGGAAAAGAAGCTGCAAAAGCAGAAAAGCCGGGATACCCCCGTGATTCCCCACGGCAAGCAGACGGTGAAGCAGCTGATCGGCCAGAATCAGGGCGTTTCCAACATCGAGATCACCGACCCCTCCATCAAAGAGTTTGAGAAGATCGCCCGGAAATACGGCGTGGACTATGCGGTGAAGAAGGACCGCAGCAGCTCCCCGCCCAAGTACCTGATCTTTTTCAAAGGCCGGGATGCGGATGCCCTGACCGCTGCCTTTACCGAGTACACCGGCAAGAAGGTCAGAAAGGCGCAGAAAACAGAGCGTCCGTCCGTGCTGGCAAAGCTTAGCCAGTTCAAAGAGCTGGTGAAACACGCCGTCGTGGACCGGAACAAGCGGAAGGAGCTGGAACGATGAAAAAGCAGCTTGACATCAAAAAGCTCCTTTTGCTGAATATGCCGTATATCCTGATGGGACTGTTCGCCACCAACTTCGGTGAAGGATGGCGGATGGCCGTAGGTGCGGACGCTTCGGCAAAAATGCTCTCGTTTTTCTCCACGCTGCCGGTGGCGCTGGCCAGCTGGTGGCCCAGTCTGCATCCGCTGGACCTGCTGGTGGGCCTGTGCTGCGGCGGTGGCCTGCGGCTGGCAGTCTATCTCAAAAGCAAGAACGCCAAGAAGTACCGGCATGGCATGGAGTATGGCTCCGCCCGATGGGGAACCCATGAGGATATTGCACCTTACATCGACCCGGTATTCCAGAACAATGTGATTCTGACCAAAACCGAGAGCCTGACCATGAACAGCCGCCCCAAGGACCCCAAGACTGCCAGAAACAAAAATGTTCTGGTAATCGGCGGCTCCGGTTCCGGCAAGACCCGGTTCTGGCTGAAGCCGAACCTGATGCAGATGCACAGCTCCTATGTAGTCACAGACCCCAAAGGCACCATCCTGGTGGAGTGCGGCAAGATGCTCCAGCGCGGGACGCCCAAACTGGGCAAGGACGGCAAGCCCATGAAGGATAAGCACGGCAAGGTCATCTATGAGCCTTACCGGATCAAAGTCCTCAATACCATCAACTTCAAGAAGTCCATGCATTATAACCCCTTTGCTTACATCCACTCCGAAAAGGACATCTTGAAGCTGGTCACAACGCTGATTGCCAACACCAAGGGCGAGGGCAAGGCCGGGGACGATTTCTGGGTCAAGGCGGAAACGCTTTTGTACTGCGCCCTCATCGGGTATATCCACTACGAGGCCCCAGTGGAGGAACAGAATTTCTCCACCCTTATCGAGTTCATCAACGCGATGGAGGTCCGGGAGGATGACGAGGAGTTCAAGAACCCCGTAGACCTGATGTTTGACGCGCTGGAGGCTGAGAAGCCAAATCATTTTGCGGTCCGGCAGTACAAGAAGTACAAGCTGGCCGCCGGTAAGACCGCCAAGAGTATCTTGATTTCCTGCGGTGCGCGCCTTGCTGTATTTGACATTGCCGAGCTACGGGAGGTCACTTCCTACGATGAGCTGGAACTGGATACACTGGGAGATCGCCGGACTGCATTGTTTCTCATTATGAGCGACACGGACGATAGCTTTAACTTCCTGATCTCCATGTGCTACACCCAGCTGTTCAACCTGCTCTGTGAAAAAGCGGACGATGTGTACGGCGGGCGGCTGCCAGTCCATGTGCGGTGTCTCATTGACGAGTGCGCCAACATCGGCCAGATTCCCCGGCTGGAAAAGCTGGTCGCCACCATCCGCAGCCGCGAGATCTCTGCCTGCCTGGTGCTGCAAGCACAGTCCCAGCTCAAGGCCATCTACAAGGACAACGCCGATACCATCATCGGCAACATGGATACCTCCATCTTCCTGGGCGGCAAGGAGCCGACTACCCTCAAGGAGCTGGCCGCCGTGCTGGGCAAGGAGACCATCGACACCTACAACACCGGCGAGAACCGTGGGCGGGAAACCTCCCACTCGCTCAACTACCAGAAGCTCGGCAAAGAGCTTATGAGCCAGGATGAACTGGCTGTCATGGACGGCGGAAAGTGCATCCTCCAGCTGCGTGGTGTGCGGCCTTTCCTCTCGGACAAGTACGACATCACCAAGCACCCCAATTACCCATACACTGCCGACGCGGACCCCAAGAACGCCTTTGACATCGAGGCGTTCCTGTCCACCCGGCTCAAGCTCAAGCCCAACGAGGTCTACGATGTGTACGAAGTAGACGCAGAGGGCGCTTAAATCTGTTCCGCTGTGAAAGGAGTGATCGTATCTATCCGCCTCAACCGCCCTTTTGGGGCCATCGGCGTACAAAGCGGACAATCACCAAAAAATAATGAAAAAAGGAGGACAGCCGGAATCAGGCCCCGGAACCCGGGTGCCGATTGTTCCGGCTTTTGTATGCCTATGAATGACTAAATCAAACTTTTCAAATGATTCCGGCTAACTATAATTTATGGCATTTTTCAATCAGGCTATCACCGTTCTTCAGACCCTTGTGATCGCCCTCGGCGCTGGCCTCGGCATCTGGGGCGTCATCAACCTCCTGGAAGGTTACGGCAACGACAACCCCGGCGCGAAAAGCCAGGGCATGAAGCAGCTCATGGCTGGCGCTGGCGTCGCCGTGGTCGGCATGGTCCTTGTACCCCTGCTTTCCGGCTTGTTCACCGTCTGATCGTTCCCGTCGTTAAGCTGTCATAAGAAATCCTTGCCGCCCCTGCCCCCAAGCGGGGGCGGCTGAAAGGAGGTTGACACCGTATGGATTTCTTACTCGATGCCCTTACTGACTGGCTCAAGGAAATGTTGGTAGGCGGCATTATGAGCAACTTATCGGGGATGTTCGATAGTGTGAACCAACAGGTCGCAGACATTGCGACACAGGTGGGCCAGACCCCCCAAGGCTGGAACGGGAGTATTTTCAGCATGATCCAGAACCTCTCCAACTCCATCATGGTGCCGATTGCTGGCGTGATCCTGGCTATCGTGATGACGCTGGAGCTGATTCAGATGATTACCGACAAAAACAACCTGCACGATGTGGACACCTGGATGATCTTCAAGTGGGTGTTCAAATCTGCCGCCGCTATCCTCATTGTCTCCAACACCTGGAACATCGTGATGGGCGTGTTTGACGCGGCCCAAAGCGTGGTGACGCAGGCGGCGGGCATCATTGGTTCCGACGCTTCCATCGACATCTCCTCTGTCATGACCGATATGGAGTCCCGGCTGATGGATATGGACCTGGGGCCGCTGTTCGGCCTGTGGTTCCAGTCGCTCTTTATCGGCATTACCATGTGGGCGCTTTACATTTGTATCTTTATCGTGATCTATGGCCGTATGATTGAGATTTACCTTGTGACCTCGGTGGCCCCCATCCCAATGGCCACCATGATGGGCAAGGAATGGGGCGGCATGGGCCAGAACTATCTGCGCTCGTTGATTGCCCTGGGCTTCCAGGCATTTCTCATCATCGTCTGTGTGGCAATCTACGCCGTGCTGGTGCAGAGTATCGCCACCGAATCCGACATCATCATGGCCATCTGGAGCTGTGTGGGCTATACGGTACTGTTGTGCTTTACGCTCTTTAAGACCGGCAGCCTCGCAAAATCCGTGTTCAATGCACACTAACCAGGAAGGAGGTAATCCCTTTGGCTTATGTACCCGTACCCAAAGACCTGACGAAAGTCAAAACCAAGGTCGCGTTTAATCTGACCAAAAGACAGTTGATCTGTTTCGGCAGCGGGGCGCTTATCGGCGTACCGCTTTTCTTTTTGCTCCGGGGGCCTGTGGGAAACAGCGTGGCTGCCATGTGTATGATGCTGGTCATGCTGCCTTTCTTTCTGATGGCAATGTATGAGAAGCACGGCCAGCCCCTGGAAAAGATCGTGGGCAACATCATCAAGGTGGCCGTAATCCGCCCCAAACAGCGCCCGTATAAGACCAACAATTTCTATGCCGTTCTGGAACGGCAGGAAAAACTCGACAAGGAGGTGTATGACATTGTTCACCGCAACGAAAAACCGGCAGGCCGATAAGGATGGCAAACAGCCGCCGGTTTCCAAGAAGAAACGATTGTCCCGTGCCGACAGAAGGCAGATCGAGGCCGCCATCGCCCGTGCCAACCGCACAGACCGGAAAGAGAAGTCGGCCCAGGACAGCATCCCCTATGAGCGGATGTGGCCGGACGGCATCTGCCGGGTGGCAGACGGCCATTACACCAAGACCATCCAGTTCCAGGACATCAACTATCAGCTCTCGCAGAACGAGGACAAGGCGGCGATCTTCGAGGGCTGGTGCGATTTCCTCAACTACTTTGACAGCTCCATTCAGTTTCAGCTGTCCTTTTTGAACCTCGCAGCCTCTGAGGAAACCTTTGCCCGCGCCATCAACATTCCTCTCCAGGGGGATGATTTTGACAGTATCCGGGTGGAGTACATGACCATGCTGCAAAACCAGCTGGCAAAGGGCAACAACGGCCTTATCAAGACCAAGTACCTCACATTCGGGGTTGACGCCGACAGCCTCAAGGCCGCCAAGCCCCGTCTGGAGCGCATTGAGACCGATATTCTCAATAACTTTAAGCGTGTGGGCGTGGCCGCCGAGTCCCTGGACGGCAAGGCGCGGCTGGCACAGCTTCACGGCATTTTCCACATGGATGAACAGGTGCCGTTCCGTTTTGAATGGGAGTGGCTGGCTCCGTCCGGTCTGTCCACCAAGGACTTCATTGCGCCGTCCGGCTTTGAGTTCCGCACCGGCAAGCAGTTCCGTATGGGTAAGAAATACGGAGCTGTTTCTTTTTTGCAGATTCTCGCGCCGGAGCTGAATGACCGGATGCTGGCGGATTTTCTGGATATGGAAAGCTCTCTGATCGTCAGCCTCCATATCCAGTCCGTGGACCAGATCAAGGCCATCAAGACGGTCAAGCGGAAAATCACCGACCTGGACAAATCCAAAATCGAGGAGCAGAAAAAGGCCGTCCGCGCCGGATATGACATGGACATCATTCCCTCCGACCTTGCCACCTACGGTGCCGAGGCCAAGAAGCTCTTGCAGGATTTGCAGAGCCGGAACGAGCGAATGTTCCTTGTGACCTTCCTGGTGCTGAACACGGCGGACAATCCCCGGCAGCTGGACAACAACATCTTCCAGGCATCCAGCATCGCGCAGAAGTACAACTGCCAGCTGACAAGGCTTGACTTCCAGCAGGAAGAAGGGCTGATGAGCTGTCTGCCTCTGGGCCTCAATCAGATCGAGATTCAGCGGGGGCTGACCACCAGTTCCACGGCTATCTTTGTTCCGTTCACCACCCAGGAGCTGTTCCAGAGCGGCAAGGAGGCGCTGTACTACGGGATCAACGCTCTGTCCAACAACCTGATTATGGTGGACCGCAAGCTGCTCAAAAACCCCAACGGCCTGATCCTCGGCACACCGGGCTGCTTCGATGGAAAGACCCGTATCCTGCTGGCGGATGGGTCCACCCCGACCTTTGCCGAGCTGGTGGAGGCCGGTATCACGGAAGCAATGGTGAAAGCCTATGACTACGATACCGGCGAGATCGTGGACGCCAGGGCCATAGACATCCGCATTGAAAAATATGTGGACGAGCTGAAGGTGATCGAGCTGGAGGACGGGACCCGGCTGTGCTGTACGGATACCCACCTGATTATGGACGCAGACGATCAGTTTATCGAGGCGAACAAAATCACGGATGGCCAGCGGCTCAGCGGCGGCCATGTAGTGGTCCGGGTGGCCTTTCAGCGGCTGCCGGAAAAAGTGCCGGTCTATGACCTCACCGTACCCAAGTACGGGAATTTTCTGCTGGCCAACGGCTTGATCGTTCACAACAGCGGCAAGAGCTTTTCGGCCAAGCGCGAGATTGCCAACTGCTTCCTGCTCACCAATGACGACATCATCATCTGTGACCCGGAGGCCGAGTATGCGCCCCTGGTGGAACGCCTGCATGGGCAGGTCATTAAGATTTCGCCCACTTCCACCAACTACATCAACCCGATGGACCTGAACCTGGACTATTCGGACGATGAAAGTCCGCTGTCCCTCAAGTCCGACTTCATTCTCAGCTTGTGTGAGCTGATCGTGGGAGGCAAGGAGGGTTTGCAGCCGGTGCAGAAAACCATCATTGACCGCTGTGTGCGGCTGGTCTATCAGGATTATCTGAACGACCCGCGCCCGGAGAATATGCCCATTCTGGAGGACCTGTATGACTTGCTGCGGGCGCAGGACGAGAAAGAAGCGCAGTACATCGCCACGGCGCTGGAAATCTATGTGACCGGCTCCCTCAATGTGTTCAACCACCAGAGCAATGTGGACATCAACAACCGCATTGTCTGCTACGACATCAAGGAGCTGGGCAAGCAGCTGAAAAAAATCGGTATGCTGGTGGTCCAGGACCAGGTGTGGAACCGTGTCACCATCAACCGCGCCGCCCACAAGTCCACCCGCTACTACATCGACGAGATGCACCTGCTGCTGAAAGAGGAACAGACCGCCGCTTATACCGTCGAGATTTGGAAACGGTTCAGAAAATGGGGCGGAATCCCCACCGGCATCACGCAGAATGTCAAGGACCTGCTTTCTTCCCGCGAGGTGGAGAACATCTTTGAGAACTCCGACTTCGTGTATATGCTCAACCAGGCGGGTGGAGACCGGCAGATTCTCGCCAAGCAGCTGGGCATTTCCCCTCACCAGCTGTCCTATGTGACCCATTCCGGTGAAGGTGAGGGCCTGCTGTTCTACGGTGCGACCATCTTGCCTTTCGTGGATCACTTCCCGAAAAACACCGAGCTGTACCGCATTATGACCACCAAACCCCAGGAACTGAAAAAGGAGGATGAATAACCATGAAACCCAACACCGAACTGGATACCATGATGTTTTTTGACGATGCCCTGGAGAGTGAGCGCACCCAGCTGCTCACCGAGCTGGCCGATGCCGTCAGCGAGACCCGCACGGCGGTGGATCAGGCTGCGGAGCTGAACGAGGACGGCGAGGCGGGCCTGCTGCGCCTGACGGAAATCTGGTGCGCCATGAACGGCGTTCCCGCTGTCATCATCTTCGAGGGCGGCCAGTCCGAGCTGCTGGCCAATGTGGTGGCGCAGATCTACGCCCATCTGCTCCAGCATCCCTCCCATGACCCTGTGGGGCTGGCCGTCTATGTGGAGCTGCGCTACATAACGGCCTCTCTGATGATGGGGAACTGGTTTGACTAAGGAGCCGCGCCTGCGCTTTACGGACGAGGAGCGGGCTGACCCGGCGATGGAGAAGCCCATCCGTAAGGCGGACAAGGCCGCCGCCAAAGCGGATAAGGCGCAGGCCAAAATCCCGAAAAAACAGGTCCGGCAAAAGACGGTGGACCCGGAGACCGGCAAAGTGACCACCAAGCTGGTGCTGGAGGACAAGAAGAAGCCGCCCTCCAAGCTGTCCCATGCGGTGCGGGATACCCCCGCCAATGCCGCCCTGGGGAAAGTTCACAAGGAAATCCGGGAGACCGAACAGGACAATGTGGGCGTGGAGAGCGCCCACAAGTCCGAGGAGGCTGCTGAGACCGGCGCACGGTTGGTTCGGGAGGGCTACCGCAGCCACAAGTTAAAGCCCTACCGCAAGGCAGCCCAGGCCGAGCAGAAGCTGGAAAAGGCCAATGTGAACGCTTTGTATCAGAAGTCCCTGCGGGAAAATCCCCAGCTTGCCAGCAACCCCATCTCCCGCTGGCAACAGAAACAGGCCATCAAAAAGGAATACGCTGCCGCCAAGCGCGCCGGTCAAGCTGCCGGGAATACCGCAACCGCAGCCCAAAAGACCGGCAAGGCCGCCAAGACGGTCAAAGAGAAGGCACAGGAGGCCGGGTCATTCGTCATGCGCCACAAAAAGGGCTTTCTGATTGCGGGCGCGATCTTCCTGCTGGTCTGTATGCTGCTCAATACCATGTCCTCCTGCTCCATGATGGCGCAGAGCATCGGTTCTGTGGTGTCCGGCACCACCTATCCGTCGGATGACCCGGAGCTGGTGGCGGTGGAGGCGGACTACGCTGCTAAAGAAACGGCGCTGCAAGCCGAGATCGACAACATCGAAAGCAGCCATCCGGGGTATGACGAGTACCGCTACGACCTGGATATGATCGGGCATGACCCCCATGAGCTGGCGGCCTACCTGTCCGCTGTCTTGCAGGGCTACACCCGGCAGAGCGCCCAGGCAGAGCTGGAGCGTGTATTCGACGCACAATATCAGCTGACGCTTACCGAGGAAGTGGAGATACGATACCGCACCGAAACTTCCACGGACCCCGTGACTGGCGAGACGACCACCGTGGAAGTCCCGTATGAGTATTACATTCTGAATGTGAAGCTCACCAGCAAGCCCATTTCGTCTGTTGCCTCGGAGCTGTTGACCCCGGAACAGCTGGAGATGTACCAGGTGTACCGGCAGACGCTGGGCAACAAGCCGCTGATTTTCGGCGGTGGTTCCTCCGACACCAGCGATTCCGAGAGTTTAGCTGGTGTTGAGTTCGTCAACGGCACCCGCCCCGGCAATCAGGCCGTGGTGGATATAGCGAAAAGTCAGGTGGGCAATGTGGGCGGTCAGCCCTACTGGAGCTGGTACGGCTTCAATTCCCGTGTGGAATGGTGCGCCTGCTTCGTGTCCTGGTGCTACGGCCAGATGGGGCTGTCTGAGCCGCGTTTTGCCGCCTGCCAGTCTCAGGGCATCCCGTGGTTCCAATCCCATGGACAATGGGGCGGGCGTGATTACGCCAATATTGCCCCCGGCGACGCCATCTTCTTCGATTGGGACCTGGATGGCAGCGCCGACCATGTGGGCCTTGTGGTCGGCACGGACGGCAGCCGGGTCTACACCGTGGAGGGCAATTCCGGCGACGCCTGCAAGATCAAGAGTTATTCCCTGACCTACGAGTGCATCAAGGGCTACGGCCTGATGAACTGGTAAGGCCGATTTATGAGAAAAGGAGTGATTGAAATGGCTAAGAACAAAATCCAGCGCATTGACCAGGAGATTGCCAAGGTCCGCGAGAAGATCGCGGAGTACCAGGACAAGCTGAAAACCCTGGAGGCACAGAAAACCGAAGCGGAGAACCTGGAGATCGTCCAGATGGTGCGCGCCCTGCGGCTGACCCCGGAGCAGCTGAATGCCATGCTCTCCGGCGGCACGGTCCCCGGCATGGTTGCTGCCTCCGCTGACTACGACGAACAGGAGGACACCGACCATGAAGAATAAGAGAATTTTCAAGACCTTTTCGGCCCTCTGCGCCGCCTTGGTGCTGATGATGGGCCTTTCGGTGACCGCCTTTGCCCAGGGGACGGACCAGCCTCCGGCGGAGGACGCCACCAACGACAGCAATGTGGTGGTAGAGGAAACCGAGGACAGTCCGGCCCTGACCCCGGATGGCAACGCCGCCCTGGTGGATGATTTCGGCGGCAACAAGCAGCTCATCACCGTCACCACCAAGGCGGGCAACTACTTCTACATTCTCATTGACCGGGCCAACGAGGACAAGGAAACCGCTGTCCACTTCTTGAACCAGGTGGACGAGGCGGACCTGATGGCGTTGATGGAGGACAGTCAGACTACCCAGGAGCAGCCCGCCACCTGTACCTGTACGGAGAAATGTGTGGCCGGTGCGGTGAATACGGCCTGCCCGGTGTGTGCCATCAATATGAGCGCCTGCACGGGTAAGGAGCCGGAACCGGAGACCCCGGAAGAAACCCCGGAGCCGGAAGAACCGGCGCAGAAACCCGCAGGACTGAATCCGGCCATTCTTTTGGCGGTGCTGGCTCTGATGGGTGGCGGCGGCGCTTTTGCCTACTTTAAGCTGGTGAAAAACAAACCCAAGACCAAGGGCAACGACAATTTGGACGATTATGACTACGGCGAGGATGATACCGACCAGGAGGACGAGGACTCCTGGGAGACCGAGGAATCTGACGAGCTGGACGCTGACGGGGGCGGCGACGAGGAAAGCGAGGACAAGACGGTTTGACCCGCTTCACCGACAGCCCCTATGAACGCATGATGACACGCAGGCCGGAGGGCGGGAAGGAAACTTCCCGTCCTCCTTCTTTATCTCCCGGCCACCCCTGTTATGGCTGCGGAAATTACCGTGACGGTCAGCCCTGCGTGGGATTCTGCCACCGGCAGCTGACCGCATGGCTGCGGGAAAGGAGGAAGAAAAACCATGAAGCTGGTGATCGCTGAGAAACCGTGTCGTCTCGCAAAATAAAGTTCCTGTCTCCTGCACAAAAACAGCGAATTATTATATCAGTTCCATAATGATGTCTCTTTGTACGTGCCTGTAATTACGGCGCGCTTTTTT